>DATBSX010000027.1:0-3644 GCA_036559565.1 Steroidobacteraceae bacterium
CGTGCAGCGACTGAAGGACCAGCTGCGCAAGCTCGAGATCGAGACCGAGGCGCAGATCCTGCATCGGCACGTGGATTCCGGCACGCGCCGGGACGACTTCGATCCGCTCGAGCTCGACCGCTACTCGTCGATCCAGCAGTATTCACGCGCGCTCGGCGAGACGTCCTCGGACGTTGCGAGCGTGCAGGGCCTGCTCGCGACGCAGACGCGCGAGGTCCAGAACCTGCTCGCGCAGCAGGGCCGCATCGTCTCCGAATTGCAGGGCGGGCTCATGCGCACGCGCATGGTCCCGTTCCAGCGCCAAGTGCAGCGCCTCACGCGCATCGCGCGCCAGGCCGCGGCCGAAGCCGGAAAGAAGGTGGAGGTCCGCATCAGCGGCGCCGCGGGCGAGCTCGACCGCCAGGTGCTGGAGCGGATGCTGGCGCCCTTCGAGCACATGATCAGGAACGCCATCGTCCACGGCATCGAATTGCCCGCGGCCCGCACCGCCGCAGGCAAGGACGATACCGGCGTCATCGACGTGACGCTGAAGCGCGAGGGCTCGGAGGTCGTCATCACCGTCGCCGACGACGGCGCGGGCGTGAATCTCAAGCTCGTGCGCGACCGGGCGGTCACGCTCGGTCTGATGACGCCCAAGCAGGAGCTCTCCGACGAGCAGGCACTGCAGCTGATTCTCGAGCCCGGATTCTCGACCGCGGGCAAAGTAACGCAGTCGGCCGGACGCGGCGTCGGCATGGACGTCGTCGCAACCGAGATCAAGAAGCTCGGCGGCTCGCTCTACACCGAGACCTTTGCGGGCACGGGCACCAAATTCACGGTACGCCTGCCATTCACGCTCGCGATCAGCCAGGCGCTCGTCGTGCGCGCCGGCGAGGAGCTCTTCGCGCTGCCGCTGCCGACCGTCGAAGGCGTCGTGCGCGTGCCGCGGTCCGAAGTGATCCGTCACCTGGCCGAGGAGGCCGCGAGCTTCGACTACGGCGGCCAGAAATACCGCTTCCAGCACGTCGCGAGCTTCGTCGGCGGAACGCCGTCCTCGGTGCCGGAACATGACGTGGCGGTGCCGGTGATCCTGGTGCGCGCGGGCGAACACTCGACGGCGCTCGTGACGGACGAGCTGATCGGCAGCCGCGAGATCGTCGTCAAGACGGTCGGGCCGCAGATCTCGGGCATCCGCGGCATTTCCGGTGCGACGATCCTGGGCGACGGGCGCATCTGCATCATCCTCGACATCGGCGCGCTTGTGCGCTCGGAGTGGCGCCACCGGCCCGCTTCGGGCGCGCGCATTTCGGCGCCCGCGCCGCAGGCCGACCGTCGCATCTTCGCGCTGGTCGTCGACGATTCCATCACCGTGCGCCGCGTGACGCAGCGCCTGCTCGAGCGGAACGGCATGCGCGTCGTGACGGCAAAAGACGGCCTCGAGGCGGTCTCGGTGCTGCAGGACGAGGTGCCCGACGTGATCCTGCTCGACATCGAGATGCCGCGCATGGACGGCTACGAAGTCGCCTCGCACGTGCGCAATGACCCGCGCCTCAAGGACGTGCCGATCGTGATGATCACCTCGCGCGTCGGCGAGAAGCATCGGGCGCGCGCGATCGAGCTCGGCGTCAACGAATACCTCGGCAAGCCCTACCAGGAAGGCCAGCTCCTGCAGGCGATCGAGCCGCTGGTGCGCAAGGCCGGGGCATGAGCGAAGAGCAGGAACTCTATGGCCTCCTCGTGCCGCTCCTCGACGAGCGGCTGCTCGTGCCGCGCGCCTGCGTCGCCGAGGTCACTAGTTTCCAGCCCCTGCAGGAAATGCCGGGCGCACCGCCCTGGTACCTCGGGATCCAGTCGTGGAATGGTCGCGGCATCCCGGTGGTGTCCTTCGAGGGCGCCTGCGGCAAGCGCATCCCCGTGATCGGCGGACGCACGCGGATCGTGATCTTCACCTGCCTCGGCCAGAAACTGCCGGCCGGCCACTTCGGCATCGCGACCCAGGGCTTCCCGCAGCTCGTGCGCGTGAGCCCGCAGGTGATCGCGCCGGACAGCTCGCGCGCGTTTGCCGAGCGCTCGCCGGTGCTCTGCCAGGTGCGCATGGTCAACGAGCTGCCGCTGGTGCCAGACCTCGAGCGGCTCGAGGAAATGATCGCGGACGAGACGACCGTCACCGCCGCGTGAGGCAACGAAGGGGACAGTCCCCTTCAGCGCAAAGTTTTCCGACCGCAAGTTTCTGGTGTTTCGCTGAAGGGGACTGTCCCCTTCGTTGCCTTCAGCCGAGATCCCCAGCGACCGACTGCAGCACCGCGAGCGCCGCAATCGCGGCGGTTTCGCTGCGCAGCACGCGCGGCCCGAGGCGGCAGGGGCGCCAGCCGGCCGCGATCGCCGCAAGCCGCTCGGATTCCTCCAGCCCGCCCTCCGGACCGATCAGCAGTGCAATCGATGCCGCGCCCTGCGCAATGGCCGCGAGCGAGACCTGCGCGTCGGGCGAAAGCAGGAGCCGCGCGCCACCGGGGGGCGGTTCCGCGAGGAACGCCTCGAGCGGGCGCGGCTCGGTGACGTCGGGCACGCGCGCGCGGCCGCACTGCTCGCAGGCGGCGACCGCAATGCCCTGCCAGTGCGCACGCTTGCGCGTGCGGGTTGCGGCGTCGAGGCGCACGACACCGCGCGTGGTCGCAACCGGCACGATCGCGACGACGCCGAGTTCAGTTGCCTTCTGCACGACGAGGTCCATGCGCTCGGTGCGCGCGATGCCCTGCACCAGCGTGATGGAGAGCGGCGATTCAGCGCGGGCGGCGACGCGGTCGGTCACCTCGGCCTCTGCGGCGCCGCGGCCGAATTCCGCGATCCGCGACGGGTAATCCGCACCGTCGCCGTTGAAGAGCGTGACCGCGTCGCCGGATTCGAGCCGCAGCACACGGCGCAGGTGTGCCGTGGCCGCGCCGCCGAGCGTGACGCGCGCACCGGGCGCAAGGGCCGCGTCCACGTGCACGCGGATCAGGCGCACGCCGCGTCCACGGCGCCGCGCGCGACGCCCGCGAGCCAGTCGATCTCGGCGGGCGTCGTGACGTAGGGCGGCATCAGGTAGACGACGTTGCCGACCGGGCGGAGCAGGGCGCCGGCGGCGAGCGCATGTTCATAGGCGCGCAGCCCGCGCCGCTCGCGCCAGTCATAACGCTCGCCGCTCGCGCGGTCCCTGACGAACTCGACCGCGGCGATCATGCCGGTCTGGCGAACTTCGGCCACGTGAGGGTGATCGGCGAGCGGCGCGAGCGCATCCGCCATGTGGCGGGCGAGGACGCGGTTCTGCGCGATGACGTCCTCCTCGCGGAAGATGGCGAGGGTTGCGAGCGCGGCCGCGCAGGCGATCGGGTTGCCGGTATAGCTGTGCGAGTGAAGGAAAGCCGTCAGCTTCAGGTAGTCGTCGTAGAACGCCTGGTAGACAGGTTCCGTCGTGAGGACGACCGAGAGCGGCAGGTAGCCGCCAGTCAGGCCTTTCGACAGGCACAGGAAATCCGGCCGGATTCCGGCCTGCTCGCAGGCAAAGAGCGTACCGGTCCGGCCGAAGCCGACCGCGATCTCGTCCGCGATCAGCAGCACGCCGTGGCGGTCGCAGGCCTCGCGCAGCATCGAGAGGTAGGCCGGGTGGTACATGCGCATGTTGCCGG
>DATBSX010000028.1:0-5860 GCA_036559565.1 Steroidobacteraceae bacterium
CTACAGCTACTCGCCGGATTCCTCCATCAGCGCGCGCCGGGGTGGCGCGCTCTGGATCATGAGCGCGGAGATCACGGCCGAGCACACGGCTGCGGCGATCACCGAAATCTTCAAGGAGATCGACCGGCTCCGGAGCGAGGCGCCCACGGTCGCGGAACTGACTTCGGTCAAGAGCTACCGCGCGGGCGTTTTCGTGATCTCGAATTCTTCGCCGAACGGCGTGCTGGGCCAGCTCGCATTCATGGACCTGCACCGCCTGCCCGACGACTTCCTCACGCGCTGGGTCGCCAACATCCAGGCCGTGACGCCCGAGCAGGTGACCGAGGTGGCGCGCGAGTACGTCCGGCCCGAGCGCATGACCGTGGTCGTTGCCGGCGACCTGGCGAAGATCGGCGACAGTGTTCGCGCATTGCCGCAGTTCGCGAGGGCCAGGATGCCGTGACCGATCGCGACGTCATGGAATACGACGTCGTCATCGTCGGCGGCGGTCCCGCCGGCCTCGCCTCGGCGATCCGCCTCAAGCAGCTCGATCCCGCACGCAGCGTCTGCGTGCTGGAGAAGGCCTCGGCGATCGGGGCGCAGCTCATCTCCGGCTGCGTGCTCGAGCCCGGCCCGCTCGATGCGCTGTTGCCCGGCTGGCGCGAGACCCCGCCCGACATCTGCGGGCCGGCAACGCGCGACGAGTTCTTTTACTTCACCAGGACCGGTGCGACGCGCCTGCCGACGCCGCCGCAGATGCACAATCGCGGCAACCTGATCATCTCCCTCGGCCAGCTGGCGCCGATCCTCGCCGCGCGCGCCGAGTCGCTCGGCGTCGATGTCTTCCCGGGGTTCGCGGCCGCGGAAGCGCTCGTTGAAGAAGGCCGCGTCGCCGGCGTCCGGATCGGCGACATGGGCCTCGATCGCGATCGCAGGCCCGGCCCGAACTTTGCTCCGGGCGCGGACATCCGCGCGAAAACGACGATACTCGCGGAGGGCAGCCGCGGCAGCGTCACGAAACAGCTCATCGCGCGCCTTCGCCTCGCCGACGGCCGGCAGCCGCAGACCTTCGGGCTCGGCATCAAGGAGCTGTGGCAGCTTCCGCCCGGTCGCGCCGAACCCGGGCTCATCCAGCACGCGATCGGCTGGCCCGTGGATTCGCATACCTACGGCGGCAGCTTTCTCTACCATCTCGATCGCGACCGCGTGTACGTCGGCTACGTCTCGGGACTCGACTACCGGGACCCGCGCTTCAAGCCCTTCGAAGCCTTCCAGCAGTTCAAGCACCACCCGAAAATCCATGCGCTGCTCGAGGGCGGTGAGCTCCTTGCCTACGGCGCGCGCACGATTGCGGCCGGCGGCTGGCAGTCCCTGCCGCGGATGGACGCGCCGGGGCTGCTGCTCGTCGGCGACACCGCGGGTACGCTCAACGTCCCGAAGATCAAGGGCGTGCACCAGGCGATCCGCTGCGGCGCGCTCGCGGCGGAGCACCTCGTGGAAACCGGCGACACCGCGGGCTTCGAGCCGCGCTGGCGCGCCTCGGACGGCGGCCGCGAACTGAAGCGCGTGCGGAACATCAAGCCGGGCTTTCACCGCGGCCTCTGGTGGGGGCTCGCCAATGCGGCCTTCGAGACCGCAACCGCGGGCCGCACGCCCTGGACGCTGTCGCATCGCGAAGACCACCTCGAACTGCATCGCCTCGAGACGGCGCCGGCCGTCGATCGCGGCTGGGTCGTGCGCGACCTCGCGCCGCGCGACCGGCTCGCCGCCGTCTTCCATGCGGGAAACGTCCACGACGAGCACCAGCCCGTGCATCTCATCGTCTCCGACACGACTATCTGCGCGACGCGCTGCGCCACGGAGTTCGGCAATCCCTGCGAGAACTTCTGCCCGGCAAATGTCTACGAGATGGTGGACGACGGAGCGGGCGCGCGGCGCCTGCAGATCAACGCCGCGAATTGCGTGCACTGCAAGGCCTGCGACATCAAGGATCCCTACGGCATCATCACCTGGACCACGCCCGAAGGGGGCTCCGGACCCAATTACCAGGGGCTCTAGGTGAGCGCCGAGCTGCCCATCTGGACGCCGTCACTGTTTCGCATCGCGGATGCGAACCTCACGCGCTTCATGTCGCAGGTCGAAGAGCGCGGCACGCCCGTTCCCGACTGCGAGGCGTTGCACCGCTGGTCGGTCGAGTGTCCCGGTGAATTCTGGGACGCGGTCTGGGATTTCGCCGGGGTCGCGGGCGACCGGGGCACGGGGCCGGCGCTCGAGGACGGCGAGCGGATGCCGGGCGCACGCTGGTTCCCGGGCGCGAGGCTCAATTTCGCCGAGAACCTGCTGCGCGGTCCGGATGCCGAGCCTGCGATCGTCTTTCGCAGCGAGAACGGCGGCCGGCGTGAGCTCGCCTTCATGGAGCTGCGCGCCGAAGTCGCACGCATCGCTTCCGGGCTTCGCGCCGACGGCATCGGGCCGGGCGACGTCGTCGCGGCTTTCCTGCCGAACCTTCCGGAAGCCGTGATCGCCATGCTCGCCGCGGCGAGCATCGGCGCGACATTCACCTCCTGCTCGCCGGATTTCGGGATCGCGGGCGTGCTCGACCGCTTCGGCCAGGTGAAGCCGAAGGTCGTATTCACCGCCGACGGTTATTTCTACGCGGGCAAGACCGTCGATTCCCTGGCCGCGATCGCGGGCGTGCTGCAGGCGCTGCCCGGCGTCCGGCGCGTCATCCTCGTGCCGTACGTGAATGCGACGGATGCCACTGCACGGTTGCCGGGCTCCGTGCGCTTTGCCGACTACGGCGAGCGCGGCGCCGCACTCGCTTTCACGCGCCTGCCCTTCGGACACCCGCTCTACGTGCTGTACTCGAGCGGCACGACCGGCGTGCCGAAATGCATCGTCCACGGCGCCGGCGGCACGCTCCTCCAGCACCTGAAGGAACACCAGCTGCACACCGACCTGAAGCCGGGCGATCGCCTGTTCTTCTTCACGACCTGCGGCTGGATGATGTGGAACTGGCTCGCGAGCGCGCTCGCCTCCGGCGCGACGATCGTGCTGTACGACGGCTCCCCGCTTCACCCGGGTCCGGAAGCGCTGTGGACGCTGGCCGCGGATGAAGGCGTCACGGTCTTCGGGACGAGCCCGCGTTACCTCGCGGCGCTCGAAAAGGCCGGCTACCGCCCGCGCGAACGCCACGGCCTCGCGGTCCTTCGCACCGTCCTCTCGACCGGCTCGCCGCTCGGGCCTGAGCAGTACGATTTCGTGGCGCAGGCGATCGGGCGTGACATACAGCTCGCCTCGATTTCGGGCGGCACGGACATCGTCTCCTGCTTCGCGCTCGGCAACCCACTCTTGCCCGTGTACCGCGGCGAACTGCAATGCCGCGGGCTCGGGATGAAGGTCGAGGTCTGGGATGACTCGGGCCGGGCCGTCACCGGCGCGAAAGGCGAACTCGTCTGCAGCGCTCCCTTCCCGTCGATGCCGGTCGGCTTCTGGAACGACCCGGACGGCGAACGCTACCGCGCCGCTTACTTCGAGCGCTTCCCGGGCGCCTGGCACCATGGGGACTACGCGATCCTGACGCCACGCGGCGGGCTCGTGATCCTCGGCCGCTCCGATGCCGTGCTGAACCCGGGCGGAGTCCGCATCGGCACCGCCGAAATCTACCGCCAGGTGGAGCAGCTCGAAGAAGTGCAGGAAAGCGTGGTCGTCGGCCAGGAGAGCGGCAACGACGTGCGCGTCGTCCTGTTCGTGCGCCTGCGCGACGGGCTCGTCCTCGACGACACGCTCCGCGAGCGCATCCGGAAGCGTATCCGCGAACACGCATCGCCTCGCCATGTGCCGGCGAAGATCCTGCAGGTACCCGAGGTCCCGCGCACGATCAGCGGCAAGGTCGTCGAGCTCGCGGTGCGCGAGGCGATCCACGGCCGGCCCGTGAGGAATACCGATGCGCTGGCGAATCCCGCCGCGCTCGACCACTTCCGCGGCCGACCGGAGCTCCGCGACTGAACCGCGCGGCCGAGAAGTCTCCGCTGACCGTCCGCACCGAGGCTGCGCTCGCGGCCCAGGGCCACGCGCTCGACCTACCGCAGCGTGCCGTTCTCTCGCGCCTGGAAGACCTCCGCCGCCGGGTGCTCGCCCGCAGCACGGTGCTCGCGCGCGGCCTCGACCTCCTGCCGCGCGCACGCGCGCCGCTGCGCGGCCTCTACCTCTGGGGCGGCGTCGGCCGCGGCAAGACATTCCTGGTCGACGAGTTTTTCGCGGAGCTCCCGGTGCGCGAGAAGCGCCGCGAGCACTTCCACCGCCTCATGCAGGACGTGCACGCAAGGCTGCTGCGGCACCGCAATCGTTCCTCGCCGCTGGAACAGGTCGCCTCGGACTTCGCCACGAAGGCGCGCATCCTCTGCATCGACGAGTTCATCGTCGGCGACGTGGCCGACGCGATGATCCTCGGCACGCTGCTCGAGGCGCTGTTCCGCCGCGGCGTGGCGCTGGTCGCGACCTCGAACCTGCCGCCCGGGGAGCTCTACCGCGGCGGCCTGCAGCGCGAGCGATTCCTGCCGGCAATCGCGCTGATCGAGAAGCACTGCCGCGTCATGGAGCTCGATGCGGGCGTCGACTATCGCCTGCGCCAGCTCGAGCGCACGACGCTGTACTTCGGGCCGACAACCGGCGATGCCGAGGCGCGCATGGCGGCGGAATTCGAGCGCCTGGCGGATGGCGCGGGCGATCGCGACGTGAAGGTGCAGGTCGCGGGGCGGAGCCTGCGCGCGCGGCGCGAAGCCGAGGACGTCGTCTGGTTCGACTTCCGCGAGCTCTGTGAGGGCCCGCGCTCGGCCGCCGACTACATCGAGATCGCGCGCTGCTACCAGACCGTGTTCCTCGGCGGCGTGCCTGTGATGGACGCGACCGCGGACGACGCGGCACGCCGCTTCGTGACCCTCGTCGACGAGCTCTACGACCGCGGCGTCAAGCTTGTCGTCTCCGCTGCCGCCGGGGAGCCGGGTGGCCTCTACCGCGGCGAGCGACTCGCCTTCGAGTTCCGCCGCGCCGCGAGCCGCCTGCACGAGATGCAGGGCCGCGCGTACCTCGCGAAGCCGCACCGGCCCTGAGGCTACAATCGCGGCCATGGAAATGCTGCATCAGCCGATATTCTGGGTCGAGCTCGGGGCGATCATCTGGATCAACCTGCTGGTCTCCGGCGACAACGCCGTCATGATCGCGCTCGCCGCGCGCTCGCTGCCGCCGGAGCAGCAGAAGCTCGCCGTGTTCTGGGGCAGCGCCGCCGCCGTCGTGCTCCGCATCGTGCTGACTGTATTCGCCGTCGCGCTGCTGGAGCTGCCCTGGCTCAAGATCGCCGGCGGCGTGCTCCTGATCTGGATTGGCGTCAAGCTGCTGGCGCCGGACGCGGAAGAACTCGAGGTCTCGGCACATACCCGGCTGATGCATGCCATCCGCACGATCCTCGTCGCCGACCTGGTGATGAGCATCGACAACGTGATCGCGGTCGCGGCGGCCGCGAACGCGGCCGCGCCGACGCCCGACCTCGCCGCGATGAAGTACACGCTCCTTTCGCTCGGCCTTGCGATCAGCATCCCGATCGTCATCTTCGGCAGCGTGTTGATGCTCGGAATCATGGAGCGCTTCCCAGTCGTCATCGCGCTCGGCGCGGCGCTGCTCGGTTGGATCGCCGGCGACATCATCGTGACGGATCCGGCGATCGCCGGCTGGATCGGCTTGCACGCCGGGTGGCTGGCGCACTGGCACGGGGCCGCGATCGCTGGCGCGCTGCTGGTGACTGCGCTCGGAAACTGGAAGCGCCGGGCGTCGCGCGCCTGAGCGGCTGGAATCAGCCCTTGGCCACGCGCGGCAGCGACTCCGT
>DATBSX010000029.1:0-2047 GCA_036559565.1 Steroidobacteraceae bacterium
TCGCGCCTGCAACGCGGTGCTCTCAGGCCCCGCCGGCGGCCTCGTGGCGACTGCGCGAATCGCGGAAGTCCGGGATCGGCGCCGGCTGATCGCCTTCGACATGGGCGGAACTTCGACGGACGTCGCGCTCTACGACGGCGCATTGCCCCAGCGCTTCGAGACGAACGTCGCGGGGATACGGCTGCAGGCGCCCATGATGAATATCCACACGGTGGCGGCCGGCGGCGGATCCGTGCTCGCTTTCGACGGAGGAAGGCTGCTCGTCGGTCCGCAGTCGGCCGGCTCCCGGCCCGGCCCGGCGTGCTACCGCAACGGCGGCCCGCTCACGGTCACGGACGTGCAGGTGCTCCTCGGGCGCATCCGGCCGGAAAACTTCCCGGCGATCTTCGGGCCGCGCGGGGACGAGACGCTCGATGCAGGCATCGTGCGGCGGCGCTTCGAATCGCTGGCGGAGTCGATGCCCGCTCCGGCGCGGGCGGGAATCGAGGGCATTGCCTCGGGTTTCCTCGACGTCGCGGTCGAATCCATGGCCCGCGCGATCCGTCACGTCTCGGTGCGCGAAGGCCACGACCCGGCCGACTTCGCGCTCCTGTGCTACGGCGGAGCCGCGCCGCAGCACGCCTGCCGCGTCGCCGATTCGCTCGGCATCGCCGAGATCCTGATCCATCCACTCGCAGGCGTCCTCTCCGCCTGGGGCATCGGCCTGGCCGACCGCCGCCTCGTGCGGCGACAGAGTATCGAGCGGCCGCTCTCGCGGGAGACACATGCCGGACTCGACGATGCTTTCACGGCCCTTGCCGCGCCGCTCGTCGAGGCGATGACGGCGCAGGGCGCCGCGGCGTCCGACGTGCAGCTGCATCGCTCACTCGAGATCCGCGCACCCGGCACGGAGACCGCGCTCGAGATCCCGCACGGGACGCTCGCGGACGTGGCCGGGAAATTTCGCGCCGAATTCGCACGCCGCTTCGGCTTCGCTGCGCCGGAAGATGCGCCGCAGGTCGCGACGCTCCGCGTCGAGGCCGTCGTCGCGGGTGAACGCGAAGCAGCCTCTGCGTCCGTCCCGGCGACTGCCCCCGCCGAAGGCCTAGTGAACGCCTGGTTCGACGGCTGGCGCGAAGTTCCGCTCGTCGAGCGTGAATCGCTTGCCCCGGGGCGCCGCGTGGCCGGCCCGGCGCTCATCGTCGAGCCGAACTCGACGACGGTGGTCGAGCGCGACTGGTCGGCCGAGCGGCAGGACGACGGCACGCTCCGGCTCGCGCGGGTCGGGCGCCTGCGGGCCGCAGCCATCGATGCGCAAAGCGCCGATCCGGCGCAGCTCGAGCTCTTCAATCACCGATTCATGCAAGTCGCCGAGCAGATGGGCGCCGTGCTGCAGGCGACCGCGGTTTCGGTGAACATCCGCGAGCGCCTCGACTTCTCCTGCGCCCTCTTCGACGCCGCAGGTGCGCTCATCGCGAATGCGCCGCACATGCCCGTGCACCTCGGCTCGATGGGCGCGAGCGTCCGCGCCGTGATCTCTGCGAACGCGGGTGAAATGCGCCGCGGCCGCGCCTGGATGCTGAACGCGCCCTACGCGGGCGGCACGCACCTGCCCGACGTCACGGTCGTGAGCCCCGTATTCAGCGGAGACGAGGCGGCGCCCGCCTTCTTCGTCGCCTCGCGGGCGCACCACGCCGACATCGGCGGAATCACCCCTGGCTCCATGCCGCCCGCCTCGCGCACGATCGACGAGGAAGGCGTGCTGTTCGACAACTTCCTGCTGCTGGATGGCGGCGCCATCCGCGAGCAGGCGCTGCGCGATCGCCTCGCGACGGGTCCCTGGCCTGCGCGGAATCCCGCGCAGAATGTCGCGGACCTCAAGGCGCAGCTCGCCGCCAACGCGCGCGGCATTGCGGAGCTCGAGGCCCTGATCGCGCGCACGGGACGCGAGGCGGTCGTGCGCTACATGGGCCACGTGCAGGACAACGCCGAGGCCTGCGTGCGCGAGGTGATCGGCCGCCTCGGCAGCGGCCGCATGCGCTACGAGATGGACGACGGCAGCGCCATC
>DATBSX010000030.1:0-7747 GCA_036559565.1 Steroidobacteraceae bacterium
CCAGGACACGAAGACCCCGGTCAAGGTCGGCATCATCGCGCTGTCGGTCAACGTGACCTTCAATGTCGCCGTCGTCGTGCCTGCATTCCTGAACGGATTCTCAGTGCCGCATATCCTGCTCGCCGTGTCGACCGGCCTCTCGGCGCTCATCAACGCGACGCTGCTGTATCGGGGACTCCGCCGCGAAGGCATTTTCCAGCCTTCCCCGGCCTGGAAGCGGCTGCTTCCGCAAATCGGGCTCGCAAGCGTCGCCATGGCAGCTTTCCTGTGGTGGGTTTCCGGCGACTGGGCAGCCTGGACCGAGTGGCACGCGACGCGCCGGGCCCTCTGGCTCGGGATCTCGGTCGTAGGCGGCGCACTCGTCTATTTCGGCGTGCTGGCCCTCGCCGGCGCGCGCCCGCGCGACCTGAAGCATCTATAATTGCGGGGCATTTCCCGATCCGGCAGGGCCATGCTGATTCGACGTGGTTTCAAGCCCTGTCGCGACGCGGACCCCGGACGAGCGGTCGCGATCGGCAACTTCGACGGCGTCCATCTCGGGCACCAGGCAATCCTGGCCGACCTGCGAGAGCGCGGCCGCGAATTGCGGCTGCCGACGGCCGTGGTCTGCTTCGAGCCCCAACCGAAGGAATTCTTCGCGCGGGATTCGGCGCCGGCGCGGCTGATGACGCTCTCCGACAAGGCGGAGCGGTTGGCGGAGGCGGGCATCGATGAGCTGCGGGTGCTCAGATTCGACGCGAATCTCGCCAGGCTCGATGCGGAAGGATTCATTGAGCGCGTGCTGCTCGGCGCGCTGAGGACGGGACTAGTGGTGATTGGTGAAGGATTCCGGTTCGGAAGCCAGCGCGGCGGCGACGTCGAGCTGCTGCGCCGTGCCGGCGCAACCTGCGGCTTCCAGGTGCAGGTCGTGCCGCACACCCTGCAGGACGGGCGACCGGTGAGCTCGACGCGCGTGCGCGAGGCGATTGCGGACGGCCGGCTCGAGGAGGCGAAGGCGCTGCTTGGCCGCGATTTCCGGATCAGCGGCCGCGTGATCGAAGGCCGGCAACTGGGCCGCACGCTCGGATTTCGCACGGCGAACCTGCGGCTTCACCGCCGCGTGTCGCCGGTTGCGGGAATCTTCGCCGTTCGGGTTACCGGTGCCGGTCTCGCGCGGCACCCGGGAGTCGCCTCGGTCGGCACGCGCCCGACGGTCGGTGGCACGGAGTGGCTGCTCGAAGTGCACTTGTTTGACTATGACGGCGAGTTGTACGGCAAGAAGCTCGACGTCGACTTCATCGCGCGGCTGCGCGACGAGAAGCGCTTTGCGGACCTCGAAGCTATGACCGCGCAGATGCACGAAGATGCGCGGCTGGCCCGCAAGCTGCTCACTGCCCGAGGATGAGCGTGGACTACAAGCAGACCCTCAACCTGCCGGACACTGCCTTCCCGATGAAGGCGGACCTCGCGCGCCGCGAGCCGGAGCGGGTTGCGCGCTGGCTTTCGGACGACATTTATATGGAGCTGCGGCGCCGCGCTGCGGGCCGTCCCAAGTTCGTGCTCGTGGATGGGCCGCCGTATGCGAATGGCGTGATCCACATCGGCCACGCCGTGAACAAGGTGCTGAAGGACATCATCGTCAAGTCGCGCACGCTCGACGGTTACGACTCGCCCTACGTGCCCGGCTGGGACTGCCACGGGCTCCCGATCGAGCAGCAGGTCGAGAAGAAGTTCGGTCGCGTCGGCCAGAAGCTCGATGCCGACGCGTTCCGCAAAGCGTGCCGCGAATACGCCGCGAGCCAGGTCGAGATCCAGCGCACGGACTTCCAGCGGCTCGGCGTCATGGGCGACTGGAATGACCCGTATCTCACGATGGCTTCGCGCTTCGAGGCTGAGCAGCTCCGCGCCTTCGCCGCGATCATCCGCCGCGGCCACCTCGTGCGCGGCTTCAAGCCCGTGCACTGGTGCCTCGACTGCCGTTCTTCGCTCGCGGAGGCCGAAGTCGAATACGAGGACCGCGACTCGCCGGCCGTGGACGTGCGCTTCGAGATCGCGGACGCGCACGACGCCGCGCGCCGCTTCGGTCTCACGACCGAGGACCTTGCGACCGCGGCGGTCGCGATCTGGACTACGACACCGTGGACGCTGCCGGCAAACCAGGCGGTCTGCCTGCACCCGCTCTACGACTACGTGCTCGCCGAGTTTACGCGTGCGGGCGGGCCGGAGTGCCTCGTCGTCGCCGAGGCGCTGGTCGAGCCCTTTGCCAAGCGCATCGGCGCGAGCTCGCACCGCGTGCTCGGCAAGGTCAAGGGACAGGCGCTCGAGGGCCTGCGGCTCGAGCACCCGTTCTACGAGCGCGAAGTGCCCGTGATCCTCGGCGAGCACGTGACGCTCGATGCCGGCACCGGCGCGGTGCACACGGCCCCCGGCCACGGCGCGGACGACTACGAGATGGGCCGGCGCTATGGCCTTCCGATCGACAATCCGGTCGGCAACGATGGCCGCTTCGTCGCGGGCACGCCGCTCTTCGAAGGCCTCTCGGTGTTCGATGCGAACCCGAAGATCGTCGAGACGCTGCGCGAGCGGGGGCGGCTGATCCATTTCGAGACGTATCACCACAGTTACCCGCATTGCTGGCGCCACAAGTCGCCGGTGATCTTCCGCGCAACGCCGCAGTGGTTCCTCAGCATGGAAAAGGCGGGCCTGCGCCGCGATGCGCTGACGGCGATCCGCGGCGTGCGCTGGATCCCGGGCTGGGGCGAGCAGCGAATTACCAGCATGATCGAAACGCGCCCGGACTGGTGCATCTCGCGCCAGCGCACCTGGGGCGTGCCGCTCGCGATGTTCATTCACAAGGAAACCGGCGAACCGCATCCGCAGACTCCGGAGCTGCTCGAGCAGGTGGCCGAACTCGTCGCCGAAGGCGGCATCGAGGCCTGGTTCGCGCTGAATCCGCGGCACCTCCTCGGCGATGAGGCTCTTGTTTACGAGAAGTGCGAAGACGTGATGGACGTCTGGCTCGACTCCGGCGTCGTGCACCACTGCCTGCCGGCGCTGCGGCCGGGCCTCATCCCGTTTCCGGCGGACATCTACCTCGAGGGCTCGGACCAGCATCGCGGCTGGTTCCACTCGTCGCTCCTCGCCTCGGTCGCGGGCCGCGGCGTCGCGCCATACCGCCAGGTGCTGACGCACGGCTTCACGGTGGACGAGAAGGGCCGGAAGATGTCGAAGTCGCTCGGCAACGTCGTCGCGCCGCAGAAGGTCGTGCAGTCGCTCGGCGCCGATGTGCTCCGGCTCTGGATCGCCGCGACCGACTATAGCGGCGAGATCGCGACCTCCGACGAGATCCTGAAGCGCATGTCCGACAGCTACCGGCGCATGCGCAATACCGTGCGCTTCCTGCTCGGCAACCTCGCGGGTTTCGATCCCTTGCGTGACGCGCTGCCCGTGGAAGAGATGGTGGACATCGACCGCTGGGCGCTCGCGCGCGCGGCGAATCTTCAGGATGAAATCACCGACGCCTACCGGAACTACGAGTTCCATTCGATCTACCAGAAGGTGCACAACTTCTGCGTCGTCGAGATGGGTTCGTTCTGGCTCGACATCCTGAAGGACCGCCTGTACACGACGCCGGCGAAGAGCGCCGCACGCCGCTCCGCGCAGGCGGCGATGTACCACATCGCCGAGGCGATGGTGCGCTGGCTCGCGCCCATCCTCTCGTTCACGGCCGAGGAGATCTGGAGCTATTTGCCGGGCGAGCGCGAAGCATCCGTCTTCCTCAGCACCTGGTGGAAGCTGCCCGCCGTCGCGACATCGGAGGCGGTGGACTGGGATGCCGTGATCGCGCTGAAGACCGACGTGTCGCGCGAACTGGAACGGCTGCGGACCGCCGGCGAGCTCGGTGCGCCGCTCGAGGCTGCGGTGGACGTCTATCTCGACGAGGCGCAGCATCGACGCATGGCGGCCCTTGGCGACGAACTGCGATTTGTGCTGATCACCTCGCAGGCGCGGATGCGGCCGGCGGCCGAGCGCCCGGCGACGGCCGTCGCGGCCGAATCGCTCGCGAAAGAGGGCGCCTGGCTCTCGGTCGCAGTGGATCCGGCGCCCAAGTGCGCGCGCTGCTGGCACCGGCGCGCGGACGTCGGCCAGGACCCGAAACACCCGGAGATCTGCGCCCGCTGCGTCACGAATCTCGATGGCCCGGGCGAGGCGAGGCGCTTCGCATGACGCAGTCGTTCTTTCACGAAAAGTCGGCGCTCTTCTGGGTCTGGCTCTCGGCGTTCGTCGTCGCGCTCGACCAGCTGACGAAGTCGTACGTCGTCGGGCGCTTCGAGCTGTATGAAATCCTGCCGGTCGGGGCATACCTCGACCTCACGCGCCTGCACAACGAGGGCGCGGCTTTCGGGCTCCTCGCCGACGCCGGCGGCTGGCAGCGCTGGTTCTTCCTCGCGCTCGCGGGCGCGATCGCGCTCGCGATCCTGTGGTGGCTGCGCTCATTGCCGGCGCGCGGCCACAGCTGGCTCGCGATCGGGCTCGCGCTGATCCTGGGCGGCGCCGTCGGCAATGCCTATGACCGCTTCATGGATGGCCACGTCGTGGATTACCTGCATTTCCACTGGGGCGAGCACTTTTTCCCGGCCTTCAACGTCGCGGACATCGGTATCACGACCGGGGCGATCATGCTTGTGATCGACGCGCTCCTCTCGAGCCGGCGGAGCAAGGCAGTCGCGGGATGAAAGTCCTGCTCGCGAATCCGCGGGGGTTCTGCGCCGGCGTCGACCGCGCGATCGACATCGTCGAGCGCGCGATCGAGCTCTTCGGCGCGCCGATCTACGTGCGCCACGAGGTCGTGCACAACAAGTTCGTCGTGGATCGCCTGCGCGGACTCGGCGCCCACTTCGTGGACGAGCTCGACCAGGTGCCCGACGGCGCGACCGTCATCTTCAGCGCGCACGGCGTGCCGTCCGCGGTCGAGAACGAGGCCGCGCGGCGCGGGCTCGCCGTGTTCGATGCGACCTGCCCGCTGGTCACCAAGGTGCACATGGAGGTCGGCAAGTACGCGCGCGACGGCCTCGACGTGATCCTGATCGGCCATGCCGGGCACCCGGAAGTCGAGGGCACGATGGGGCGCTTCGACGCGGCGAACGGCGGCCACATTCACCTGGTGGAGACGGTCGCCGACGCCGCGAAGATCGCAGTGCGCGACCCGGCGAGGCTCGCCGTCGTGACGCAGACGACGCTCTCGGTGGACGACACCGCGAAAGTGATGACGGCGCTGCGCGAGCGGTTCCCGTCGCTCGCGACCCCGCGCAAGGAAGACATATGCTACGCGACGCAGAACCGGCAGGATGCCGTGAAGCAGCTCGTCGCGCAGTGCGATGTGATCGTGGTGGTCGGATCGCGGTCGAGTTCGAATTCCAACCGGCTGCGCGAGATTGCGACGACACGCGGAATCCCCGGATATCTCGTTGACGGCGCCGAGGATCTCAAGCACGAATGGTTCGAGGGCAAGCAAGCCGTCGGCGTGACGGCGGGTGCTTCAGCACCCGAGTCCCTGGTGAAAGAGGTCGTCGAGCGGCTACGCGAGTGGGGCGGGCGCGAGGCGGTCGAAGTCGTCGGGCGCGAAGAGCGCGTCGTCTTTGGGCTGCCCCAGGCGCTTCGGCAGATCGCAAAGTCGGAGAATTCGGGCCGGTAGGACGGCTACCAGCAGCGGCGCGCGCTGTCGGTACCCCGCGAGTCCATCGCCATGCGCCGCCCGCTCTCGTCGATCCACAGCGTTCGGCACAGCGGATCGGCTTCATCGCTGACGGCGATCGCGACGACGCGGAATTCCGCTGCCGTCGCGGTCGGGATGCTGAGCGCGTAATGGCCGCCGGGCGTCCGCGACGCGACTGGAAGACCCGGAGGATCGCTTCCGACGGCTGCGTCCAGCCGGTCTCCGTACGACCCGTTGGCGAGGTGATATTTTTCCTCTTCGGAGGCGGCGACGAGCAGGGCCTGGACCGCCTCTGCGCGGTGGCTGCGCCGCAGCTGGCTCCGATAGGAGGAGGCTGCGATCATGGTCGTGATCGCGACGATCGCAAGCGCGATCACGAGTTCGATCAGGGTGAAACCGGCGGCGGGGGAAGCTTGCGCCATGAGGTCCTGACCGGGTCACCGGCGTAGCCGGGATCGAATGTTTCGCCGCCGATGATGCCGAATGGCCGTGGACGGCAGCCCTCGCAGGCGTCGGCCCAGCGGCCGGGAAATGCGAATCGCGCACCCGTCGGCAATCCGGACGCCGCGATTTCTTCGGGTTTGTCGTCCTCCGACTCCACGGCGGTCGCGTGGGGCAAGGCCGTGCGGACATCGAGTGCATACATCCGCGCGACGGATCGCGGCGGTCCGCAGGGCGTGGCCTCGTCAACCGGCAGCGGCTGGTACGTCGTGAAGCGCAGCGCATGGTCGAAGGTGACCGTCGTGCCCGCCACTTTCTCGCCCGCGCCATGCGATTCGAACCTGACATACCAGCCGGGCGCGTCCGGCGGCATCGCGTCCTTCGCGTCGGTCGCGTCGTAGAGGTCAGCATCGGTGAGTTCGCGTACGGCGCCTGGCGGCGCATGGTCGAACACCACGTACATCCGGTCCTCGAGCGCCGTGTCGCGCGGCCGGGTGATCCAGCCAGAGCCTGCGGCGATGGCGATCCGGGTGTCGTTTCCGAACTGGGCCATGGAAACGTCGGGCGTCGCGAAGAAGCGCTGCTTGCCGTCGCCGAGGCGCGCGAGCCGTTGTGCCGACGCCAGCTCTGCGCGAGGCCGTTCGTTCTTGAAGTCGAGCCTCCACAGGGAGCCCATCACGTCGAGTGCGTAGGCATGGTCGAGCAGGCGGTCGCCATCGAGATCGAGTGCGCGCGGCGCCGATGGAAGGCTGTCGAGGCCGGGAACCCGCAAGTCGCCACGGTCACCCGCGGACCACAAGGGCCTGCCGGACAGCGCATCGAGCACATGGATGGCGGCGCCTGCACCGCCGCCCGTGGCGCCATTCGCGTCAAAGCGCGGGTCGTAGCCGCCGGCAAGCAGCACGACCCATTCGCCCGCGCTCTGGCCACTGCCCGCGATCGCGAGTCGCGTGACGACCGGTTCGGCAAGGCTGAGCACGCCGGCGTCCGGGAGTTGCCATGACCAGAGCAGCCGCGGATCGTCGGGCCGCGCGACATCGAGCGCGTAGTAGCGATTTCCGCCGCGGCCCAGCGCGAACAGCAGCCACAGATGCTCGCCGGATGCGACGTCGATGCGACCGTCGCCGTTGGGATCGTAGCGATTCAGCACGAGGGGCCCCTCGACGCCATGGCTTCGGGCCGTCGTCGGCATGTCACGCATCAGTGTTGGAGTCCTCGGAAGCAGTTCCTTCGGCATCCAGCCCCAGAGCTCGATGCCTGAATCCACATCGAAGGCCTGAATCATTCCATCCTGCGTCGCGATCACCGCAACCTGCCGCCCGGCGTCGGGATACGCGATCACGGCGGGCGATTGCGGACCCGGATCGCCGAGCGTGTCTTGCGCCGACATCCACGCGAGCACATCGTCCGCGGTCTCGGGATCAGTCGGACCGAGACCGAGCAATGCGCGATTGATGCGGGTGTTCCCTGGAACCAGTCGATTGCCCGCGTCCAGCAAGCGTGCACTCGCGACACCCGTGAAGAGACGCCTCGCATCGGCGGGCGGCAAGCGGCCCGCCGCGCCGCCACCGAGAAGGTTTGCATCCGGCACGTCGCTCCAGAGGCTTCGCG
>DATBSX010000031.1:0-3471 GCA_036559565.1 Steroidobacteraceae bacterium
ATGACCCGAAAGATCGCGCTCGTCACCGGCGCCAGCTCAGGAATCGGCGCCGCCATCGCGCGCCGCCTCGCGAAGGACGGTTACGCCGTCATGGCCGCAGGCCGCGACGCGATGCGCACCGAGGCACTCGCATCCGGGTTGCCCGGCGCCCGCGCCTGGATCGGGGAACTCGCGACATCCGCCGATTGCGATCGCCTGATCGCCGACTGCGTGAAGGCCTTCGGCGGACTCGATCTCCTGGTCAACAACGCCGGCATCTACCTGCCTGCGAAAGCCGAGGAATCGACGGACGCGATCTGGAACGAAACCCTCGCGACCAACCTCTCGGTGCCCTTCTTCCTCAGCCGCGCCGCCCTGAAGCAGCTGCGCAGCCGCCAGGGCAGCATCGTCAACATCGCGTCGAACTGGGGTCTGCACGCCGGCCCGCATGCCGTCGCCTATTGCGCCAGCAAGGGCGGCCTCGTGCTGATGACGAAGGCCCTGGCCGTCGATCACGCGGCCGAGGGCGTGCGCATCAACGCCGTCTGCCCGGGCGATGTCGCAACGCCCATGCTGTTCCGGGATGCCGAGGCACGTGGGCTGGACCGCGAGGCCGTGCTTCGCGAATCCGCGGCCACGACGCGCAGTGGCCGCGTCACGACGCCCGAGGAAGTCGCGGGACTCGTCGCCTACCTCGCCTCCGATGAAGCCGCGCAGGTCAACGGCGCGGCTATCCTGATGGACGGCGGCAGCGCCGCAGGCTAGGTCGCAGCCCCTCTACTCAGCTGGAATCTTCACGTCGAACTTGATGGCGGCGAGCTGCTCGGGCGCCTTGCTGACCGAGCGCAAGTACGGCATCCAGCGCGGGTCGGCGTGGACATTGTCGAAGAACTGTTCGAATGCAACGTCGCTGAGGCTCGGGTCCTGCACTTCGCGCGCCTTTTCCAGGTACTTGAATGCGAGATCCGGTTCGTGGCGCCATGCGTAGACGTAGGCCACGTTGTATGGCCAGCTGTCGGCGTACTTTCGGATCAGCTCCGCCAGGGCCTGGTCGGAGTCTTTCTTGCGCCCCAGCGCATGGTTTGAAAGCGCGAGTCCTGTCAGCCGCCAGGCCTCGTGCGGCTCCTGTTCGCTGGCCGCGAGCGCACCCTTCGCATCGCCCTTCAGGAGCAGTGCCTCCGCGATCCTGTAGTGGGCGCTGATGTCGCCCGGGCTGAGCTCGAGCACCTTCCTGAGTTCCACAAGCGCCTCGTCCGGGCGGCCGTCCAGGCGAAGTCCGACGCCTTGCGAGTTGTGGATTGTGGGATTCAGGGGATCACGCTTCATCGCGTAATCGCCCAGAGCAATGCCCAAGTCGAAGCGCCCAAGCGACTGCGCCAAGGCGCCCGCATAGCCGAGCACCTCGCTCGTCGGCTCGAGCGCGATCGCGTGCTCGAGGTGGCGGGCTGCCGCCGCTGCATCGCCGTCATAGTCGAGCGCAATGCGGCTCAGCTCTCCGTATGCGGGCGCATAGTCCGGATCGATCTTGAGCGCGCGCGTGATCGCGTCGCGCGCAAGTGCGTAGCCCTCCTTCAGGGGGCGCATGCTGTTGTTCGCCTGGCGGCGGTAGCAATACGCGAGCACGGTCCACGCAGGAGCGTAATTGCCGTCGATCGCGAGACCCTGCTTGTAGAGCTCGACCGCCTTCTCGTAGCCCTCCTTGGTGTGCAGCCGGGCGAATTGCCGCGCCTGCAGGAAGAGGTCGAATGCCTTCGCGTCGACGCGCGCCGCGGGTTTCTCGTTGCCGAGCAGCGACACTTTCAGGTGGTCAACGACCGCCGCGCTGATCTCATCCTGGACGGCAAAGATGTCGTTGAGGTCGCGGTCATAGGACTCCGACCAGAGATTACGGTCCGTGTGCGCCTCGATGAGCTGGGCTGTGACGCGTACGCGGTTTCCGGCCTTGCGGACCGAACCCTCCAGCACGTGCGCGACATTCAGGCGCTTCGCGATTTCGCTCATCGCGAGCGTCTGGCCCTTGAATGCGAACGCCGAGGAGCGCGACGTCACGCGCAGCTCCGGAAGCTTCGCCAGGAGATTCAGCAAATCCTCGGCGAGGCCGTCGGAGAAATACTCCTGGTCCTTCGACGGCGATAGGTCCACGAACGGCAGCACGGCAATCGACTTCCCGTTCAGCGCAACTGCATCGGGTGACGCCGTGGCGGCTGTCGACTGCGCAGTGGCCCCAACATTCGTGCGTTGGTAGTACCAGAAGCCTCCAGCGCCCAGGACCAGCAGCAGCGCGGTCAGCACGACCCCGACACGCGTCAAGTGCGATGCACCGCCCGGCCGCGCTGGAACCCGTCCATGGGCATGGGCATGGGCTGAGTGTGTTGCCCGCTCGATGGCGTTGCCCTTGCCAAGCAGTTGGCGCACCCGTTCCGCGTACGCAGGCGGCGTTGCGCCGCCCGGCAGCCGGGTCCACTGCGCGTCCAGGAACTCCTCGGGAACGCGCGCATCGGTCTCGCGGGTTTCGTCGATGACGACGGGCACCAGGAATGCCGCGTCGTCCGCCAAGTCCATGAGTCGGCGCGTGGCAAGCTTCCACTCGCGGCGGAAGTAGCCTTCGGCTCGCGCATTGGTCTGCGCAGAAATAACCGGGATGAACAAGGCGCACTCGTGAATCTGCTTCTTGATGTGCGCATCCCAGGCGTCGCCACCGCGTAGGTCGCTTCGGTCGAACCACACCTCAATGCCCGCAGCACGCAGGGACTCGCAGATGCGGGCAGCGGCCTCTGCATCCTGGGAGGCGTAGGAGAGGAAAACGGCGCCGGTTGGCGTGGACTGCTCAGGCATGGAGCGTGGACGCCCCCCCGACGCCCGCCGACATACACCCGTTGTGCGCGCACGGTAGAGCACGGGTCGGCGCGTTGCAAGCGGGACCGGCGAAGTCAGAAACGGAACGTGTAACTCAGCTTCAGCGTCGCGTCGGCGGTGTAGGACCGGAAGCGGCCGTCGCGGTCGAAGTCCTGCTGCTGGGAATTGACTGCCAGCACCATCTCCCGGCCCGCCCGCGGGATCCAGCGCAGGATGCTGTTGACCCCGATCGTCTCGGAGTCGTTGTCGTACTGCAGGAAGTTCTCCCAGGACCACGCCGTGTTGAAGGCAACGTCCACATTGACCCGCAACAGGCGCGTGATGAAGTTGCCCTGCGGCAGGTGCACGTCGTTGTACTCACCGCTCAGGGCCAGGCGCAGGTGCATGCTGGGCCGCCAGGTGTTCTCCGTCTCGAAGGAAAAAATGCGGCCGTCGTAGAAACCCCCTGCGCAGATGCTCGTGCCCGTTGCAATGTCGCGCTGCTGGCCGGTCACGAGTGTCAGGCAGGCGTGATCGTAACTGTAGGTGCCGGCCGGGATCACGACGCCATCGGAAATTTCGAAGGACTCCGTCAATCGCTCCTCGAAGATAAAATGCGAAAGCTCGAGCACGTCGGCCGACTGATTCTCGATTTCA
>DATBSX010000032.1:0-4033 GCA_036559565.1 Steroidobacteraceae bacterium
GGGTCAGCGCGTGAATGGCCGACTTGTCCGCCTGCAGCCGCCTTTCGACGCCTGCCGCTCGAGCGAATCGGCCTGCGCTGAAGTCTTTGCCCGTCTCGCCAATCCCTATGACATCGGTGACGACCCGGCGCTGACGCAGACGCTCGGCTGGGCGAACGCCTGGAACACGGCGGCGAGCGAATGGGCGGTCGCAGCAGAAACGCCCGCGGATGTCGGGATAGCGATCGATTTTGCCCGCAGGCATCGCCTGCGCCTCGTCGTCAAGGGCGGCGGGCACAGCTACCAGGGCACGTCCTGCTCGAAGGATTCGCTCCTGGTCTGGACCCGACGCATGAATGCGATTCACCTGCATGACGCGTTCGTGCCGGAAGGCGCGCCGGGATCGACGCCGCCGGAACACGCGGTATCGGTCGGCGCGGGCGCGGTCTGGATGCACGTCTACCGGGCAGTTTCAGTGCTGGGCGGCCGCTACGTGCAGGGCGGCGGCTGCGGCACGGTCGGCGTCGCCGGTCTCGTGCAGAGCGGCGGGTTCGGCAACTTCTCGAAGGGCTTCGGCACGTCAGCGTCGGGCCTGCTCGAGGCAGAAGTGGTGACCGCGGACGGTTCGATTCGCGTCGTCAATGCGCATCGGGATCCTGAGCTCTTCTGGGCGCTCAAGGGCGGCGGCGGCGGGAGCTTCGGCGTCGTCACGCGGCTCACGCTGCGCACGCGCGAGCTGCCCGAGACGGTCTGCGCCGTCTTTGGGAAGATCCGCGCGCGGAGCGACGGGGACTATCGCGCGCTCGTCGCGCGGTTCATGGAGCACTATCGCGACCGCCTCTTCAACCCGCATTGGGGCGAACAGGCCGTCTTCCACGACGGATCCGTCCTGCGGCTTTCCCTGGTGTCCCAGGGGCTCACGCGCGAGGCGGCCGAGGCGGCCTGGCAGCCTTTCCTGGACTGGCTCGCAGCGCGCGGCGATGCGTATCAATGGGAGGGCGCCTTCTCGATGCTGGAAGTCCCCGCAAGGCGGCTCTGGGACGTCGACTACCTGAAGCAGAACGCGCCCCAGGTCATCGCGACGGATAGCCGTCCCGGCGCGCCGCCGGAGAATTCCTACTGGGCCGGTGACGGCGGGCAGGCGGGGCAGTTCCTGCTTGCGTATCGCTCCGCCTGGATGCCCGCGGCGCTGCTCGCGGACGGCGCCCGCGGCGCGCTCGTGGATGCACTCGTCGCGGCGAGCCGCCAATGGCAATTTTCCCTGCATTTCAACAAGGGGCTGGCCGGCGCGTCTCCGGACGATATCGCACGCTCGCGCGACACGGCGACGAATCCGGCCGTGCTCGACGCCTTCGCGCTCGCAATCGTCGCGGCGGACCACGACCCGGCGCTGCCCGGCATTCCCGGGCACGAGCCGGATCTTGATGCCGCGCGCAAGGAGGCGGACGGCGTCGACCGTGCGACGGATGCGCTGCTGGCTATCGCGCCGCGCGCCGGATCGTATGTCTCCGAAAGCGATTTCTTCGAGCGGGACTGGCAGCGCTCATTCTGGGGCGGGAACTACGAGCGACTGTTGGCGGCGAAGCGCCGCTACGATCCCGACGGCCTTTTCTTCGTGCATCACGGCGTCGGCAGCGAAGCCTGGTCGCCGGACGGCTTCACCCGTATCACTTCAAGCTAGGTCGTCCGGCCTCAACGACTCACTAAGTTTGCGCAGGTCCCGGTCGAACGCAGCGGCGCGGTCCGTGAGCCACGCCCGGTCGAACTCCTCGTAGAGGGCGTCGCGCTCCGCGCGCGCCCGTCCGGCCAGCACGAGGAGCCCCAGTACTTCGTCGCGCCGGCGCGTCTGCGTGAGTCGCCGGATCGCGCCCGTGACGGCGAGCTCGTGCATGTGCCGAGCCTTCTCGCTCGCCGCGTCCTCGACCGCGACCCCGAGCTCGGTCTCGAGGACCTGGATGTCGTGCAGTTCGCCCAGCTGTTGTTGCAGCTTCCGCAGTTGCAAGTCGACTGCGCGCGCTTCGTCAATCTCGCGGCGCAGCGGCTCGACGAGGTATCGCAGGCGTTTTACCTGGATACGGGTCCTGTGGATGTTCCTGTAGTCGCCGGGGCCCGTGATCGCGGCCAGTCGAGAGCGGAACCTGTCCGCGGCGGGCTCGAACACTTCGCCAAAGGCCGAGCGGAACGTGCATGCATCCGTATGTTTCATCTGCCCGAGGCGGCGTTCGAGCAGCTCGGTTGCGTGCGTGAAGTTGCGGGCGAGCCGCGCGATGGCCGGGCGGCTCGCGCCGCGCCGGCGACCCCGCAGCTTTTTCCGCATCCATGCGACGCCCGGCCGGTCTTCCCGGTCGAGCGACGCTGTCTCCCTGGCGAGCCAGGTGAGCTGCACGTGGGCATCGCGCGCCTCGTTGGTCGCGCGGGTGAGTTCGCGCAGCCGATGGCGCGGCTTCCTGCCGGCGGCCCGGCCGAACCATGGCCGATAGGCGCGAAGCAGCGAGCGCAGCCTGCGAATCGCCACGCGAAATCCGTGCAGGCCCTTGTGGTCATCCGGATCCTGGGCGCGCTCCAGTCCGCGGGCTGCGGCAGCGAGGTGGCGATGCACCAGGCGGCGCAAGGCCTGCTCCACGGGCATGTCGAGCAGCGATTGCTTCACGGCGGCGGGAACCCGACGATCATCCGGCAAGCGTGCAGGACGGGATAGGCACTTGCCTAGTGCCCGGGCGGGAATAGCCTCGGCGAAGCTCAGTCGAGCAGGCGTTCCATCTCCGCGATCTCCCGGCGGGCCCGGTCGCAGCGGTCGGCCGCAGCGGCCAGCCGTTCGTGCGCGGCACTCAGCATGCCGGGCAGGGTTGAGGCGGTGAATTGAAGCGTCTCGAACTCGGCGCGGACCCGCGCAAGAGACGCCCGAGCCCGGGCGTAGCGGCATTCGGCCATTTGCAGCCGCTGCTCGAGGTCATAGGCCTCGATGCTGGACACTACGGCCTGATGGCTTGCGACCTGTTGCATGGCGGCTGCCTCCGGGGCGGCTCTCCACGGCCGCCTGAAGGCTCGCAGTCTCCGGCATGCATGTGATGAATCCGTGACGGATAGATCAAGAGTCTGTGACCGGCCGTCGACGGCGATGCACGGCTACCATAGGCGGTCGCCCGTGCAATCGCGGAGGTGATTCATGCAGCTCGCCTGGCTCCTGCTCGCCATCGTCACCACGGTCGGCTATCACCTGGTGATGAAGCTCACGCCGGCCGCCGTGAACCCGCTCCTGTCGCTGGCCGCGAGCTATACGCTCGGCGCAGCCGTTTTCCTCGCGTGTTATGCGCTCGCGCCGGACGGGCCGCCGCTGCGGGAAGCCTTGAAGCCGCTCAACTGGACGGTGTTCGCCCTCGCCGCCATGGTCGTCGGCCTCGACGTCGGGTTCCTGATGCTCTACCGCTCGGGATTCGACGTGAGCCTCGGCCAGATCGTTACGCAGTCAGGCGCGGCGCTCGTCCTGGTGATTGCGGGAGTCGCCTTGTTCCGGGAGAAGGTCAATGCCGCGAATCTCGCCGGCATTGCGCTGTGCGTGATAGGGCTGTGGCTGATCAACCGGAAGTAGCCGCTGGAACGTTCTGTAGGCGGCAAGTAGGTGGGGGCTTACGTTCACTGGCGTCAGATGAAGATTGCCGCGCCCCGTCGGAAGTTTAACTTAGCGCCCTCGATCAGCCGCATTCAACACATGGAGACTTCCTCATGGACGATATCAGCACGCTTGATTCGCAGAACCGGAGTGGCTTGAAAGGTCGCGCGTCGACGGATCGGCCCTGGGTCACTGGACTGTTCACGGATCGCGACAGAGCGGAACAGGGATACCAGGCGCTCAGGGCGCGTGGCTACGAAGCCAAGGATATCAACCTCGTCATGTCGGACGACACGCGGAAGAAATACTTCGTCACGGGTGAACATACCGAGTTGGGCACGAAAGCCGCGAAGGGTGCGGGCGTGGGTGGTGCGATTGGCGGAACCGTTGGTGCGATAGCGGCGGCAATCGCGGCGGTCGGCACTTCGCTTGCCATTCCAGGCC
>DATBSX010000033.1:0-3374 GCA_036559565.1 Steroidobacteraceae bacterium
GTGATGTTCTTCAGGTCCCTGCTCTCGATGAAGTCGAGCAGAAAGCCGCGGTGGAAATCGAATGTATAGAGCTCTTCCTCGACCGGCTTGTCCGAGCGGCCGAAGCCGACGAGATCGGGCGCGACGACGCGCGCGCCCGAAGCGACGAACTGCGGAATCATCCGCCGGTAGAGGTAGCTCCAGGTCGGATTGCCGTGCAGGCAGAGGTAGGTCCGCTCGCCCTCGCCCTCGTCGAGATAGTGCGCGCGCAGGCCGCGCCATTCGAGGTAGTGCGGCTGGAACGCGAACCCGGGCAAACCGGCGAAGCGCGCGTCATTGGTGCGCATCGCGAATTGTAGAATGGGCTGATGGACTATTCCGAGTATCAGCAGCTGAAAATCGCACGCGTCGAGCCGGGCATCCTCGAAATCGTGATGCGCGCCGAGCCGGGCAAGCTGTCGGTCACCAACGCGCGCATGCACGCCGAGCTGGCGAAGATCTGGCTCGACGTCGACCGCGATCCCGAGACGCGGGTCGCGATCCTGCGCGGCGAGGGGCGCGGCTTCTCCGCCGGCGGCGACCTGACCATGGTCGAGGAGATGACGCGCGACTTCGCGGTGCGCGCGCGCGTCTGGCGCGAGGCGCGCGACCTGGTCTACAACCTCATCAACTGCTCCAAGATCGTGGTCTCTGCAATGCATGGGCCCGCGGTCGGCGCGGGTCTGGTCGCCGGCCTGCTGGCCGACATCTCGATCGCGGCGAAGAACGCGCGCATCATCGACGGCCACACGCGCCTGGGCGTCGCGGCGGGCGATCACGCGGCGATCGTCTGGCCGCTGCTGTGCGGCATGGCGAAGGCGAAGTACTACCTGCTGCTCTGCGAGCAGGTGAGCGGCGAGGAAGCGGAAAGGATCGGGCTGATCTCGCTGACGTGCGAGGAAACCGAGTTGCAGGAGAAGTCGCTGGAGGTCGCCCGCAGGATCGCCGCCGGCGCGCAGACCGCGCTGCGCTGGACGAAAAGCTCGCTCAACAACTGGCTGCGCATGGCCGGCCCGTCGTTCGACGCTTCGCTTGCCTACGAGATGCTGGGGTTCACCGGTCCGGAAGCGAAAGAAGGAGTCGCTTCACACCGGGAGAAGCGCGCACCAAAGTTTCCGCCAGAACCCAAGGACTTCTAGCTCTTGCGCCAGAAGCTGCCGCCGCCGTCGACGAGTTGCAGCTCGTCCTTGATGCCGCGCTGCTCGCGGAAGTCGTGGATCGCGTCGTTGCAGGCCTTGACGCTGTTGTAGTCGTCGACGATCACGAAGCCGCCGGGAGAGAGCTTCGGATAGAGCGTCAGGGCGTCCATGGTCGATTCGTAGAGATCGCCGTCGAGGCGCAGGATCGAAAGCTGCTTGATCGGAGCGCCCGGCAGGGTGTCGCGGAACCAGCCCTTGAGGAACTTCACCTGGCCGTCGAGCAGGCCATAGCTCGCGAAATTGCGCTGCACCTGCTCGAGCGAGACGGCGAGGTCGGCATGCAGGTGAAACGGGGCCGACGACTCCTTCGGGTACTTGGCCGGATCGGCAGGCGGCAGGCCGGCGAAGGAATCGGCGACCCAGACCGTGCGGTCCTCGACGCCGTAGGCCTTGAGGATGCCGCGCATGAATATGCACGTGCCGCCGCGCCACACGCCGGTCTCGATGAAGTCGCCTGCGACGCCGTCCTCGAGCACCGTTTCGATGCAGCTGCGCACGTTGTCGAGGCGCGGCACGCCGATCATCGTGTGCGCGCGCGAAGGCCAGGCCTGGCCGAGGTACTTCATGTTCTCGTCCATTGGCGCGGCGTCCTTGGTGACCAGCCTGCCGGTCACCGGGTCTGGGGCGAACGAACCCCGCAGCAGATCCAGGTCGTCGTCGTAGATGCTGTTGCCGACGGATTTCTTCAGCAGCTCGAGGTAGAGATCCGTCGCCGCCGACCGCGCGAGCCCTCGGCGCTTTCCGCCGAAACCGAACATGTCAGGCCGGCTTGCTGAAGTCGAGCCCCGGCGCGTCGCCGGCCGGCGCGCTGCCCCCGCCGCACAGGCGCTCGAGGTCTTTCGCTACCACGGTGGGATCGGGTCCGACGCGGCCCATCGCCGTGAGGAAGAGACGCACCGGGAGGTCGACCAGGGTCGGCTGCGGATGGTCGCGCAGATGCGCGACGTTCTGCACGGCCGGGATGATGCGGCCGCTGCGCACGCCGCCCATCTCGCTCTCCAGTCCCTGCACCAATCCCGCTTGCGCGCGCGCGATGCCGGTGAGCAGTTCCGCGAGCTGTAGCGACGAGATTTCCATAGACGTTTCCCCAGTGGATCGTTGCGGCGATGGTAGCATTCTCGCCGTGTTCTCCGGCACGCGTCCCGACAACCTCGGCGTCAAGGATGGTCGTCTTGCGGCGTGCAAGCCGACGCCGAATTGCGTTTCCTCACAGGCCGATCCCGCCGACCAGGAGCACTACATCGAGCCGATCGCCTACAGCGACACGATGCAGGAGCTGCGTCGCGCGGTGGAGTCGATGACGCGCGCGACGGTGATCCGCGAGGAAGGCAACTACCTCTACGCGGAATACAAGAGCGCGCTGCTGGGCTACGTCGACGACGTCGAGCTCTGGCTCGACGACAAGACGCGCCTCGTGCACGTGCGCTCGGCCTCGCGCCTCGGGCGCAGCGACTTCGGCGTGAATCGCAAGCGCATCGAGGAGCTGCGGATACTTATCGGAAGTCGACGATGACCGGCTGGTGGTCGGACGCGCGGTTCGCGCCGTCGACGTGGATCGCCGCGAGCCGCGGCACGAGGTCCTTCGAGACGAACACGTAGTCGCAGCAGAAGGGCTTCTGCCCTTCTTCGCGCTCGTGCACTCGGAACGTGTGCGGATGCGGCTTCCCGGGATGCAGCGCGCGCCAGGCGTCGACCAGGAATTCAGGTAGCAGCGGGTCATCGGGTGGCATGTTGAAGTCGCCGCACACGATCAGGTCCTTTGGCCAGGGCATGGGGCGGAATGGTCCGTCCTCCTTGCCCGCCTCGCTACCCTCGCTGCAGATCTGCCGCAGCCGCTCGATCTGCGCCGCGCGGTGGCCCGCCGAGTAATACTCGAGATGAGTGGTGAGCACGCGCACCGCGCCGAAGGGCGCGTCGAGCGCCGCCTCGACCGCGCTGCGCGGCATGGTCGGGCCGTCGCTCGGCGGCCAGGGCAGCGAGTGGCGCAGCACGCGCCCGACCTTCAGGCGCGACAGGATCAGGTTGCCGAAGCGGCTGCGCCGGCCGTTCTTGCCCGGAATGTCGACGCCGCTCACCAGGCAGCCCTCGTATTCCGGCAGGGCGTGCATCAGGCTGTGCGGCTGGTCCTCGCCGCGGCTGCCCTCCAGCTCGGGAAAG
>DATBSX010000034.1:0-3734 GCA_036559565.1 Steroidobacteraceae bacterium
GCCCGCCATGAACGCGATCTCGGAGCCGTAGTAGACGACCGGGATGCCGCGCGCGGTGAAGAGCCAGTTGTTGGCGTCGATGAAGCCGCTCGGGGTCGCATTCAACCGCGCCATGTCGTGGTTGTCATAGAAGGTCATGAGCTCATACGGATTGCGATAGGCGCCATCGGTGAGGTGCAGCGCCTCGAGCAGGCGGCCGAAGTCGCTGCCGGGCTTCTCGAACACCTCCGCCATGGCGCCCTTCATCGGAAAGTCGAGCACGCTCACACCGCCGTTCTCCGGCCGCGTGTGCTCGGCGATCACTTTCGCGTCGTAGTTGAAGTCCTCGCCGAACATGAAAAAGCCCGGACGCTGCGCGCGAATGCGGCGCGCGAACTCGGCCCAGAACGGGTGCGGCACTCGGCTGATGGTGTCGATCCGGAACGCGGCGGCGCCCTGGTCGATCCACTGGAGGTAAGCGCCGGTGAGGTAGTCCATGACCTCGGGGTTCGTGTCGTCGAGATTGGAGAGCTCGGCGAGGTCCGGCTCGCGGTGAAACCAGCGGTGCAGCGGGTTCGCCGGGTCGAGCTGTTCCGGCCGCAGGTTCTGGTGATCCGCACGCAGGATTCCGGCGGCGTCGTAGATTTCGCCGAATTTCGGCTGGTCCACCGGCATCGTGTACGAAGGCGAGCCGTGGTTGCAGACGATGTCGAGCACGATCTTCAAGCCGTGCTCGCTTTGCATGCGACGCGTGAAGTCTGCGAAGCGAAGGCCCTCGGATTCGAGGTGCTCGTCGACCCGGTAGAAGTTGACGCCCCAGTAGCCGTGATAGCCGGTCTTGCCGCGATCCGCGAAGAAGCCCTCGCCGATCCGGTTGCCGCCCGTGAAAGCCTCGTCCGGGTTGTCGACGATCGGCGTGATCCACACCGCCGTGAATCCCATCCCGCGAATGTATTCCGCATTGTCGAGGATGCCCTTGAAGTCGCCGCCGAGGTAACCGATGTTGTCCGGCACTCCGTTGGCGCCCATGAGCGGGCGATCGAAGCTGTGGTTCACGCCGCCCTGGTCCCGGTGGTCGTTCGCGGGATCGCCGTTGACAAAACGGTCCGTGAGCACGAAGTAGACGGCTTCAGAGGCGAAAGGCTCGGCCGTGCCGTAGTAATCCGCTTGCGCCGACCCCACCACGGAGGCGATTGCGGCGCCCGCGAGAAGAGTCGTCCACCGGGCACGCAAAGCCGTCTTCATCGTGGAGTGGCTTCGCCGTCGTCGACGCGCAGCGTCGCGATCCCGGCGAAGATCATCAGGACGCCGCCCGTCACGAGCGCATAGATGCTCTCGCCGCCGAAGACGACGCGCACCAGCAGCCCGAGCACGCTCGCGGCGAGGATCTGCGGAATCACGATGAAGAAATTGAAGATGCCCATGTAGATGCCCATCTTCGCCGGCGGCACCGCGCCCGAGAGCATCGCGTACGGGAGCGAGAGGATCGATGCCCAGGCGATGCCGACGCCGGCCATCGCGACGAGCAGCATCCGCGCGTCGTCGATGAAAAGGAACGAGATGAGGCCGAGCCCCCCGAGCGAGAGGTTCACGAGGTGGGTCCAGCGCCGGCCGATGACGCGCGCGACGAGCGGGATGAGGAGCGCCGCGATCGCCGCGAAACCGTTGTAGGCCGCGAACAGCACGCCGACCCAGTTTGCGCCGTCGTTGTAGGCCGCGGAGGCCGCGTCCGTCGCCCCGAAATGGCGGCCCGCCACGGACGGTGTCGTGTAGATCCACATCGCGAACAGGCCGAACCAGGACAGGAACTGCACGAGCGCGAGGCGGCGCATCGTGCGCGGCATCAGGAAGAAGTCGTTCATGATGCAGTAGAGCGCGTCCGCCGTGCGGCCCCAGGACTGCAGCCAGGCGGCGGCGAGCTGCAGCAAGCCGAAAACGGCGCAGCCGAAGCCGAGCACGTGCAGCTGGCGATCCCAGCCGAAGAGCGCGACCGCGATGCTGAAGAAGCTGCCGACGATGATCCAGGCCGTGCCCCAGGCGCGGTACTGCCAGGCGCTGCGGCTCACCTCGGGCGGCGCGATCGAGCCCGTCTCGTGGCGGGCGTGGAACTCGGCGAACTCGGCGGGCGGGTACTCGCGGGTCGTCGCCACTGTCCAGCCGACGGCCACGATGAACGCGATCGCGCCGATGTAGAACGCCCAGCGCACGCTGTCCGGGATGTGCCCTTCGGCGGCCACGTTTGCGACGCCGGCCCAGTTCGCGAGGATCCACGGAAGCGCGGATGCCGCGACCGCGCCGATGCCGATGAACAGGCTCTGCATCGCGAAGCCGAAGGAGCGCTGCCGGTCCGGCAGCATGTCGCCGACCAGTGCGCGGAACGGCTCCATCGAGACGTTGATCGAGGCGTCGAGCATCCACAGGAGCCCCGCCGCGATCCAGAGCGCGGAGCTGTTCGGCATCGCGACGAGCGCGGCGGTCGCAAGGATCGCGCCGGCGAGGAAGTAAGGCCGCCGCCGCCCGAGCCGGCCCCAGGTCCGGTCACTGAAGTGGCCAATCACCGGCTGCACGAGCAGGCCCGTCACCGGCGCCGCGAGCCACAGCACGGCCACGTCGTCGATCGACGCGCCGAGCGTCTGGAAGATCCGGCTCATGTTCGCGTTCTGCAGCGCGAAGCCGACCTGGATCCCGAGAAACCCGAAGCTCATGTTCCAGATCTGCCAGAAGCGCAGCGCCGGCTTTTCCCGCATGTTCCCCCCAGTTTTTCGAGTCTCGGGCCGGGCGCGAGGCCGCACAATGCGATGCAATCGTATTCACTCAACCGGCCGCGGCCAATCGAAAAGAATTGCAGGAGGCCTGCATCCGCGGGCCGCCGGCGGGCTGACGGGGCGGGGCGGGGCTCAACATGCTGCAGACCCAGGAGCGGAGCGACGCGCTGGCGCCGGCCTCCGTGGCGACGCAGGTCGCGCAAGGCACCGACTGGTGGCGCGGCGCCGTCATCTACCAGGTGTACCTGCGCAGCTTCTCCGACACCGACGGCAACGGCATTGGCGACCTGCCCGGCGTGATCGCGAGGCTCGACTACATCGCGAGCCTCGGCGTCGACGCGATCTGGATCGCGCCGTTCTTCAAGTCGCCGATGAAGGATTTCGGCTACGACGTCAGCGAGTACCGCCAGGTCGATCCGATCTTCGGCACGCTCGAGGACTTCGACCGGCTGCTCGCGGCGGCGCACGCGCGCGGCCTTCGCATCATCATCGACCAGGTGCTGAACCACACCTCGGACCAGCACGCCTGGTTCGAGGAGAGCCGCCAAAACCGCACCAATGCCAAGGCGGACTGGTACGTGTGGGCAGATCCCAAACCGGACGGCACGCCGCCGAACAACTGGCTCTCGATCTTCGGCGGCCCCGCGTGGCAATGGGAACCGCGGCGCGGCCAGTATTACCTGCACAATTTCCTGGTGAGCCAGCCGGACCTCAACTACCACAACCCGGCCGTCGCCGCGCAGATGCTCGAGGAAGCGGAGTTCTGGCTCGCGCGCGGCGTGGACGGCTTCCGCCTCGATGCGATCAACTTCTGCTTCCACGACCCGCTCCTGCGCGACAACCCGGCGAAGCCCGAGGCCGAGCGCAAGGGCCGCGGCTTTCGCACCGACAACCCTTACGCCTGGCAGGTGCATCTCTACGACAACACGCAGCCGCAGAACTATGCCTTCCTGGAAGCGCTGCGCCGACTGATGGACCAGTACGCGCCAG
>DATBSX010000035.1:0-2418 GCA_036559565.1 Steroidobacteraceae bacterium
GTTCCGTTTCATGAGCGCGGCAATTGGCAGCGCCGCCAGGTCGTCGGTGCGCACGCCCGAGAGCACTCCGCCGTAGCGCCCGATCGGCGTGCGGATGGCGTCGCAGATGAAAGCCTCAGTCATCGATCAGTCTCCCTGCAATCTGGTGGCTGCGGCCCCGGAAGAGCGCGACGGTTTCGTCGCGCTGGTTGCGGACCTCGATCTCGTAGATGCCCGCGCGCCCGGCGCGCCAGCGCTCCGATGCGATCGCGCGCAACACGTCGCCCTCGCGTCCCGGCGCCAGGAACTCGATCGCTGCGCCGGCCGCGACCGTGTTGTCGCCGTAGGAATTGCAGGCGAAGGCGAAAGCGCTGTCGGCGAGCGCAAAGATGAGGCCGCCGTGGCAGATCCGGTGGCCGTTCACCATGTCGGCGCGGATGCGCATCGAGACGGTTGCGTGGCCCGGCCCGCAGGACTCGATCGTCATGCCGAGCTGCTGGGAGGCGGCATCGCCGCGATAGAGCGCCTCGGCCGCACGCTCGGCCGTGCGCTGACGGCGGTCGGCATCGAGCCTTGTCGCTTCCTCATTCATCCCGCCTCCTAGCGTCCCGAGAAGCGCGGTGCGCGCTTGCCCGCGAAGGCCGCGACGCCCTCGGCGTAGTCGTCCGTGTAGCCGAGCTCGCGCTGGAAGTCGCGCTCGAGGTCCAGCTGCTCGGCGAGCGTGTGCATCGATCCCGCCTGCATCGCCTCGCGCGTGCGCACGAGCCCGCGCGTCGGCGCCGCCGCAAGCACCCCGGCGAGCGCATCGACGGCTGCCGCGAACTCGGCGTCTTCCACGCAGCGCCAGATGAGTCCCCAGGCCGCCGCATCCGCAGCCGGGAGCCGCTCGCCCAGCATCGCAAGACCGAGCGCCCGCGCCGTGCCGACCAGGCGCGGCAGGAACCAGGTCGCGCCGGAATCCGGCACGAGACCGAGCTTGCTGAATGACTGGATGAAGGAGGCGGACTTCGCCGCGACCACGAGGTCGCAGGCGAGCGCTAGGCTCGCGCCTGCGCCGGCGGCAACGCCGTTCACCGCCGCGATCGTCGGCACCGGCAGGCTCTTGAGCGCCAGCACGAGCGGCTTGTAATTGCGCTCGATCGATTCGCCGAGGTCGGCCCGCATGCCGCCGGGCGCCACCTGGCGGTCGCCGAGGTCCTGTCCCGCGCAGAAGCCCCGGCCGGAACCCGTCAGGACCAGGACGCGCGCGCCGTCTTCGGCGATGCGCCCGAGCGCCTCCCGGACTTCCGCGTGCATCTGCCCATTGAAGCTGTTGAGCCGCTCGGGGCGGTTCAGTGTCAGGCGCGCGATGCCATCGCTCACCGCATAGAGAATCGTCGGGTCGCTCATCGGTCAGGAATCGTCATTCGTCGTAGCTGATCTCGAGCACCGCGCTCGTCGGCCGTGCCTGGCAGCAGAGAATATAGCCTGCCTCCACTTCCCATTCCTCGAGCGCGACGTTGTGCTCCATGTCGGCCGTCCCGCTCACGAGCCTGGCGCGGCAGGTCGAGCAGACGCCGGCGCGGCAGGAGAACGGCAGATCGAGCCCCGCCCGTTCTGCGGCGTCGAGGATCACCTCGCCCGCGCGCGGCATGCTGAAGCGCCGCCGGCGGCCGTCCATCACGACCGTGACATCGGCATGCGCAGCTGCAATCCCGGACTTGGCGGCAGCCACGCCCTTGGGCGGCGCCGGCGTCGCCGCGGTCCCCGAGGCCACCGGCGCGAAATGCTCGACGCGGACCCGGCCCTTCGCGCCGAGCTCGGCGAGCACGCGCGGGATGTCCTCGCCCATCGAACCCGGGCCGCAGACGAAGAATTCGTCGACCGCGGGCACATCGAGGCCGTGGCGCGCGAACTCGCGGATCTTCGCCGCATCGATGCGCCCGTTGAACCACTCGACGTCCTGCGGTTCGCGGCTCATCACGAAAGCGACCGAGAAGCGCGTCAGGTACCGGTCCTTGAGTGCGAGCACGTCGTCGAGGAACATCGTGCGCGCGGCCCCGGTGTTGCCGTACCAGAGCTGGAAGCGGTTTCCGGGATCCCGCGCGAGCGCGGTCGATGCGATCGAGAGCACGGGCGTGATCCCGCTGCCGGCCGCGAAGGCGGCATAGGACCGGGGTCCGCCCGCAGAACCGTCGGCGTGAAAGCTCCCGTTCGGCGTCATGACTTCGACGGTGCTGCCCGGCTTCGCCTCCCGCGCCAGGTCCTCGGACATGCGACCGTCTTTCTGCACGCGCACGCCGATCGTGAGGGAATCGGCTCCCTCGGGATTGACGATGGAATAAGTCCGCCGCTCTTCCTGGCCGTTCACCTCGCGCCGGATCGCGACGTGCTGGCCCGCCTGGAACCGGAAATCGTCTCGCAGCGCCGGCGGCACGGCGAAAGTCAGTGCGATCGCAT
>DATBSX010000036.1:0-9924 GCA_036559565.1 Steroidobacteraceae bacterium
CTGTGGTTGCCGCGGGCCGCGCCACGCGGTTGACGCCCCCGGGAGCCAACCTTACGATGCCCGCCCGGCCTTTCATGGTGGCTCGCGCCGGTTCCTCCGCGACGATCAGCCGTGAACCCCGCCAGGCCCGGAAGGGAGCAACGGTAGCGGTGGCATCGGGTGCCGGAGGGGTGCTGGCGCGGGCCGCCTCCAACCGGCCCGAGGATGCGCGATGATGTCGGAGCGGCAGATCCGGAGACCATGAGTTACCTCGTCCTTGCGCGCAAATGGCGCCCGCGTAACTTCGCCGAACTGGTCGGCCAGGAACACGTGCGCCAGGCGCTCGTGAACGCCCTGGACTCGGGTCGCATCCACCACGCATTCCTGTTCACCGGCACGCGCGGTGTCGGCAAGACGACGATTGCGCGCATCCTCGCCCGCTCGTTGAACTGCGAACTCGGCGTCAGTTCGACCCCCTGCGGCGCATGCGGCGCCTGTCGCGAGATCGACGAGGGCCGCTTCGTGGACCTGATCGAGGTGGACGCGGCCTCGCGCACGAAGGTCGATGACACGCGCGAGCTGCTCGAAAATGTCCAGTACCTGCCGACCCGCGGGCGCTACAAGGTCTACCTGATCGACGAAGTCCACATGCTGTCAGCGCATTCGTTCAATGCGCTCCTGAAGACGCTCGAGGAGCCGCCCCCGCACGTCAAGTTCCTGCTTGCGACCACGGATCCGCAGAAGCTGCCGGTCACCGTGCTGTCGCGCTGCCTGCAGTTCAACCTGAAGCGCCTGCCCGCGTCCCTGATCGCGGCGCGGCTTCAGCACATCCTCGGCGCCGAGGGTGTCGCCTTCGAGCCGCCCGCGGTGCAGCTGCTGGCGCGCTCGGCGGACGGAAGCTTGCGCGATGCGCTGTCGCTCCTGGACCAGATGCTGGCTTTCGGCGGCGGACGCGTGACGGAGGCCGATGCGCGATCGATGCTCGGCACCGTGGACCGGCAGCAGGTCGTCCGCCTCGTCGAGCGGGTCGCCGAGCGTGATGCACGCGGGCTGTTTGAGGCCGTCGCTGCCATCGACGAGTTCGCGCCCGACTATGGCCAGCTCCTCGACGAGATCGCGTCCCTGATCCAGAAGGTCGCGCTGCGCCAGGCCGTGCCCGGGCTCGCCGAAGACGAAGTGCACCCGACCGAGACGCTGGACGCGCTCGCCGCGCAGATGGCCGCGGAAGACCTGCAGCTTGCGTTCCAGTTCGCGATCCTGGGCCGCCGCGACCTGGAACTCGCGCCGGACCCGCGCACGGGGTTCGAGATGACGCTCCTGCGCATGCTGGCGTTCCGTCCGGCCGATGCCGCCGCCAGCACGCGCGAATCCCCGGGCGGCCGCGCGACCCCGGCAGGTATTGCGCCGTCGCCCAGGGCGGCTTCCACGCCGGCAACCTCGACCGCACCCGCGTCGACGGACGGGGATTGGCCTGCATTGCTCGCGCGGCTCGAGCTCAAGGGCCCTGCCCGCCAGCTCGCGGGCAACTGCCAGCTCGTTGCGCGTGAAGGCAGCCATTTCCGCTTCCTGCTGGACGAGCGCGCGAGCGCCTTGCACACGCGCCAGCTCGAGGACCGCCTCACGCAGGCGCTGCGCCAGCTCGTCGGGGAGTCGGCGACGGTCGAGATCGAGCGGGGCGGTTCGGGTGACACGCCTGCGCGCCGCGAGGAGCTAGCCCGCGACGAACGGCTCGAGAAAGCGCGCGCCGCGCTCGAGCGCGATCCCAACGTGCAGACCCTGCGGGACCGCTTCGGTGCGGTGCTCCAGTCGGATTCGGTCAAGCCGGTCGGTTAGAATGCGGCCATGAAACCGAATCTCGGACAACTCATGCGCCAGGCGCAGCAGCTCCAGGCGAATATGCAGAAGGCGCAGGAGCAGCTTGGCGCGCTCGAGGTCACGGGCGAGTCGGGCGGCGGCATGGTCAAGGTGGTCATGAACGGCCGCCACGAAGTCCGGCGCGTCGACATCGATCCGACCGTCGCGGCCGCGGACCGCGAGATGCTCGAGGACCTCGTGGCCGCCGCCTGCAATGATGCGACTCGCCGCGTCGCCGAAGCGGTACAGCAGCACATGGCCGGCGCGATGGGCGGCATGCAGCTGCCGCCGGGCATGAAGCTGCCGTTCTGACGGCGCGGGCGTGAAGTACTCACCGGGACTTGCCCGCCTCATCGAGGCCCTGCGCGTCCTGCCGGGCGTCGGCCCGAAGTCGGCCCAGCGCATGGCTTTTCACCTGCTCGAACGCAACCGTGACGGCGGGCGCGCGCTCGCGCGCGCACTCGAGGAGGCGGCGGCGAACGTCGTGCACTGCCGGCGCTGCCGCATGCTGACCGATGGCGAACTCTGCGAAATCTGCGCGGCGCCGCGGCGCGATGCCACGGCGCTGTGCATCGTCGAATCGCCTGCCGACGTCGTGGCGGTCGAGCAGTCGGGCGGCTACGGTGGCCGCTACTTCGTGCTGATGGGCCATCTCTCGCCGCTCGACGGCATCGGCCCCGAGCAGCTCGGCTTCGATCGCCTCGAGGCGCTGCTCGACGAAGGGGAGATCCGCGAGGTGATCCTCGCAACCAACCCGACGGTCGAGGGCGAGGCGACCGCGCACTACATCGGCGAGCTCGTTTCCCGGCGCGGTATCCGCGCGACGCGCATTGCGCACGGTGTGCCGGTCGGCGGCGAGCTCGAATACGTGGATGGCGGCACGCTGGCGCACGCGCTCGCCGGACGCCAGCTCATCGCCTGAGGTGGGGCGGCGCGCGGGCCGCGAGCGATTCAGCGAGCGCGAGCAGCCTCTGGTAACTCTCGAAGCGGCGCGTTGAAATCAGGCCTTCCTTGCTGCCTGCAATCACGGCACACCCGGGTTCGCTCCGGTGCAGGCAATCCCGGAAGCGGCAGCCTGCGGCGATGCCGGCGATTTCGCGATAGCCCCCGGCAATCTCGCGTGCGGGCGGTAGCGGCGGCGAAAAATCGCGCACGCCGGGCGAGTCGATCAGGTCGCCGCCGGTCGGGAGCGCATACAGGGATGACGTCGTTGTCGTGTGGCGGCCGCTTTCGCTGGCGCGCGTGATCTCGGCAACCGTGGCCTCGACGCCGGGCGCGAGGCGGTTCGTCAACGAGCTCTTGCCGACTCCGGACTGCCCGACCAACACGCTCGTCGCGCCGGAGAGGCGAGCTGCGAGCGCGGCGACGCCGTCCTCCAGCCGCTTGCTGGCCTTGAGGACCGGGTAGCCGATCCGCTCATAGTCGGCGAGCGGCGGGCCGAGCGCGCCTGAGGGGTCCGGAAGGTCGCTTTTGTTCGCGACGACGCAGGCCGTCAGGCCGCTCCATTCCGCAGCGGCGAGATATCGGTCGCAAAGCCCGAAATCCGGCGCCGGGACCGGGGCCACGACTGCCACCAGCTGCGTGAGGTTCGCGGCCACCGGTTCGGCGACGCCGCGCGCATCGATGCGCGCGAGCACGCGGGTCCGCGGGAGCACTTCGACGATGACGCCGGTGCCGCCTTCGGTGCTTGCGAGGCTCCAGCGAACGAGGTCGCCGCAGACGACCGCGAGGCGGCGCCCCTGCAGCCGGCAGTGAATGCGCCGGCCCGAATCGTCCTCGATGCTCGCATCGCGACCGTGGCTCGCCACCACCCGGCCCGTGAGCAAGGCGGCAGCCGTCACCCGGCGCGTTCCGGTGCGAGCCTCGCGATTCGCGCGAGGGCCGGCGGGTGCGATGCGTGAAACGCCGCGTAGAGCGGGTCTGGGGTGAGCGTCGTCGCGTTGTCGCGGTAGAGCTTCACGAGCGCGTCGGCGAGCGCGCCGGCGCTGGCATGCTGTGCCGCAAACCGGTCCGCGGCGAACTCGTGGCGGCGGGAGAACCAGGCAGACAGCGGGCGGAGCGGAAGCAGGAACACCGGGGCCGTCAGCACGAACAGCAGGAGCAGCGTGTGGGGCCCGCCCGCCGGCACGCCGAGCGCAGGCTGGAACCAGGGCTGCTGGCCGAGCCAGGCGAGGAGGGCGAAACCTGCGAATGCTGCCGCGAGGGAGAGGGCGAGCCGTAGCGACACGTGGCGGAGGCGAAAGTGGCCGAGCTCGTGTGCAAGGACCGCCTGCAACTCTTCGATCGCAAGCGCATCGAGGAGCGTGTCGAAGAAGACGATGCGCTTGTGGCGACCGAGGCCCGTGAAGTAGGCATTGCCGTGCGTGCTGCGCTTCGAACCGTCCATCACGAATACGCCCCGCGGCTCGAACCCGCAGCGGCGCGCGAGCGCTTCGACTCCGTCGCGCAGGATTCCCGGCTCGAGCTCGCGAAAGCGGTTGAAGAGCGGCGCGAAGACACGCGGCCAGGCCCAGCCGAGCAGGATCGAGAATGCCGCCCAGGCTCCAAAGGCCCAGATCCACCAGGCCGTTCCCGCCCGCGCCATGAGCCAGAGCACCAGGCCGACGAGCGGGAGCATCAGCAGGGCGCCGATAGCGAGGGACTTGAACACGTCCGCAGCGAAGAGCCCGGGCGTCGTGCGATTGAAGCCATGCCGCGCCTCGATCCGGAACGTACGCCATAGGTCGAACGGAAGTCCCGCGACCGAGATCACGAGCATGACGGCCGCGATCACTGCGACCTGCCGCGACAGGCCCGTGACGCCGGTCGCGGAGACCCTTGCGTCCAGCGCGGCAAGTCCGCCCGCCAGTGTCAGTGCGACGAGGAGCAATACTCCATAGACGCGCTCGGCCATCGCGAAGCGCGCCTGCGCGATCGTGTAGTCGGCCGCACGCGCGTGATCCTCGGCCGTGACCGCGGCGGCAAACGGCGCAGGCACGCGGTCCCGGTGCGCGCGCACGGCCCGCAGCTGGCGGCCGAGCAGCCACAGCTCGACGGCGAGTCCGCCGGCGACCACGATGACGAAGAGAAGCGTGAAGGGATGCATGGCGAAGGCGAGGGCACTCTAGCCTCTGCTAAGATCAGCGGCAACATGGCACAGGGCGACCGCCTCATCTGGATCGACCTCGAGATGACCGGCCTCGTCCCGGAACGCGACCGGATCATCGAGATCGCCACCGTCGTAACCGATGCCGACCTCGCGGTGATCGCCGAAGGGCCCGTGATCGCGGTGCGCCAGCCCGAGCAGACGCTGCTCGCAATGGACGAATGGAACACGCGCACCCACACCGGGAGCGGCCTCGTCGCGCGCGTGCGGGAAAGCGCCATGGACGAGGCCGCGGTCGAGCGCGCGACGCTCGCGTTTCTGGCCGCGCACGTCGCGGCAGGCCGCTCGCCGATGTGCGGCAACAGCGTGTGCCAGGACCGCCGGTTTCTCGCGCGCTGGATGCCCGAGCTCGAACGCTACTTCCATTACCGGAACCTGGACGTCAGCACCGTCAAGGAACTCGCGCGCCGCTGGGCGCCCGAAGTCGCGGCTGGCGTCGCCAAGGAATCGCGCCATACGGCGCTTGCGGACGTGCACGAGTCGATCGCGGAGCTGCGCCACTACCGGTCGCAGCTCTTCGCCGCGCCGTGGAACGCGCCCAGGGCCTGAACACTGACGTGAAGCTCTGGCACTCCGGCGCCTGCCACTGCGGCCGCGTCCGCATCGAGGTGCTGGCGCCTGCCGATCTCGACCTGCTCGAATGCAACTGCTCGATGTGCGCCCGCTCGGCGTACCTGCACCTGATCGTCGCCGCCGATGAATTCCGCCTGCTCTCCGGCGCCGACGACCTCGTCGAATATTCCTTCGGCACGGGTATCGCAAAGCACCGCTTCTGCAAGCACTGCGGCGTCAAATCGTTCTACATCCCGCGTTCTCATCCAGACGGCTACAGCGTCAACGCCCGCTGCCTCCAGCCTTGCACGGTCACGTCGATGACCATCCGGCCGTACGACGGCAGGAATTGGGAAAAGGCGAGATCGGATCTCGGCGCGCGCTAGCGGGCGTGGGCGGGGTCCCGAGCGAGCGAATGTCCGTTCTTCTGAGCGAGCGAGGGAACCCCGCCCAGCCCGCGTGCGCGCGCCGTCAACCCTTCCCGCCGTTGGCCAGGTACAGCCAGGTTTCGACGACGGTGTCGGGATTGAGCGAAAGGCTGTCAATGCCCTGATCGACAAGCCAGCGCGCGAGGTCCGGGTGATCGGACGGGCCCTGGCCGCAAATGCCGATGTATTTGCCGGATTCCTTGCAGGCCTTGATCGCCATCGCCAGCAGCGCCTTGACCGCAGGATCGCGTTCGTCGAAGAGCGGGGCGATGATCGCGGAATCGCGGTCGATGCCGAGGGTCAGCTGCGTCATGTCGTTCGACCCGATCGACATGCCGTCGAAATGCTCGAGGAATTCGCGCGCGAGGATCGCGTTGGTCGGCAGCTCGCACATCATGATGACCTTGAGCGCGTTCTCGCCGCGTGCGAGGCCGTTCCGGGCGAGCAGCTCGACGACGCGCCGGCCCTCGTCGACCGTACGCACGAAGGGCACCATCACCTGGACGTTCGTGAGTCCCATCTCGTCGCGCACCTTGCGCAGCGCCCGGCATTCGAGCTCGAAGCAGGGTTGGAACGCGGGATCGGTGTAGCGAGAGGCGCCGCGGAACCCGAGCATCGGGTTCTCCTCGTGCGGCTCGTACTGGCGCCCGCCGATCAGGTTGGCATATTCGTTCGACTTGAAGTCCGACAGGCGCACGATGACCGGCTGCGGCGCGAAGGCGGCGGCAATGCTCGCGATGCCCTCGGCCAGCTTTTCCACGAAGAAGCCGACCGGGTCGTCGTAGCCCGCCATCTGCCGCCGGACCTGGTCCTGCACGCCGGCATCGAGGGACGCGAAATCAAGCAGCGCGCGAGGGTGCACGCCGATCATGCGGTTGATGATGAACTCGAGCCGCGCGAGCCCGACCCCGTGGTTCGGGATCCCGGCAAAGTCGAAGGCCCGGTCCGGGTTGCCGACGTTCATCATGATGCGCACGGGCGGCTTGGGCAGCGCGTCGAGCTCGATGCGCTGCTGCTCAAAATCGAGCTGGCCCTCGTAGACGACCCCGGTGTCGCCTTCGGCGCAGGAAACGGTGACGGGTTCGCCGTCGCGGATCCTGGTCGTCGCGTCGCCGCAGCCGACGACCGCGGGGATGCCGAGTTCGCGGGCGATGATCGCCGCATGGCAGGTGCGCCCGCCGCGGTTGGTGACGATCGCCGCGGCGCGCTTCATGACCGGCTCCCAGTCGGGGTCGGTCATGTCGGAGACGATCACGTCGCCCGGCTGCACGCGCGACATCTCGCGCGCGCCCGAAACGACGCGGGCAGGACCTGCGCCGATGCGCTGGCCGATTGCGCGCCCGCTCGCGAGGGCGCGCGAGCGCTGCTTCAGCGAGTAGCGCAGGATCGAACGACCGGCCCGGCTCTGCACGGTTTCCGGCCGCGCCTGCAGGACGTAGATCGCGCCGCTCTCGCCGTCCTTGCCCCACTCGATGTCCATCGGGCAGCCGTAATGCGATTCGATGACCAGCGCCTGCCGTGCGAGCTCGTGCACGTCCGCGTCGCTGATGCAGAAGCGCGCCCGGTCCGCCGCGGTCACTTCCTTGACCTCGACCCAGCGTCCCGGCGCCGGATCCTCGGCATAGACCATGCGCGACGCCTTGGAGCCGATGTTCCTGCGAATGATCGCGTGACGGCCGGCGCGCAGCGCCGGCTTGTAGACGTAGAACTCGTCCGGATTCACCGCGCCCTGCACCACGAGCTCCCCGAGGCCCCAGGACGCCGTGATGAACACGGCATCGCGGAAGCCCGACTCGGTGTCGAGCGTGAACATGACGCCGCTCGCGCCGACGTCGCTGCGGACCATGTGCTGGACGCCGACCGAAATCGCGACCTGCGCGTGGTCGAAGCCCTGGTGGGCGCGATAGGAGATCGCGCGGTCGTTGTAGAGCGAGGCGTAGACCTCGTGCATGGCGGTGAGTACGGACTCGGGCCCGCGCACGTTCAGGATCGTCTCCTGCTGGCCGGCGAACGAGGCGTTCGGCAGGTCCTCCGCCGTGGCCGACGAGCGCACGGCCAGGGCGGCGGCGCCATTTCCAAGGCTTGCGGCCGCTGCGAGCACTTCACGTTCGAGGTCCCGCTGGAATGGAGTCTCCAGGATCCAGCCGCGGATCCGCGCCCCGGTGTCGACGAGGCGCGCGACGTTGTCGACCTCGAGGCCAGCCAGCTCCGCCGCGATGCGCTGGCCAAGTCCGCCCTGCGCGAGGAAGTCGCGGTAGGCCTGGGCGGTCGTCGCAAAGCCATCCGGCACGCGCACGCCTGCCTCGGACAGCTGCCCGATCATTTCGCCGAGCGACGCATTCTTGCCGCCGACGGAGTCGACGTCCGTCATACGCAGCCGTGCGAAGGGAACTGTGTAACCGGTCACGCGCGAACCCCGCTCGTTCCGCACCTGTTACGATCTGCCGCGCGGCAGCCTGCGACGCGGGCCGCGACGGCCAACGGATGACCCGCCATGAAGCAGCGACGAACCGTCTTCTTCGTGTCCGACCAGACCGGCGTTACGGCCGAGACGATGGGGCACAGCCTGCTGACGCAGTTTGACGGCATGGAATCCAGACCGGTCACTCTGCCATTCATCACCACCGTTGACAAGGCGCGCGAGGCGGCCGCGAAGATCGACCAGGCCGGCCGGGAGGAGGGCGCGCGGCCGATCGTGTTCGCGACGCTCGTCGACAGCGGCGTGCGCGATGCGCTGAAGCAGGCGCACTGCCTGTTCCTCGATTTCTTTGACGCATTTCTCGGTCCGCTGGAACAGGAGCTCGGCCAGCCCTCGGCTCACGTGCTCGGTCGCGCGCACGGCATGGCGGACATCAACGCCTACACGATGCGCATCAATGCGACGAACTTCGCACTTGCAAACGACGACGGGGCCCAGACGCGCGACTACGACCGCGCGGATGTGATCCTGATCGGGGTTTCGCGCTCCGGCAAGACGCCGACCTGCGTCTACATGGCGCTGCAATACGGGGCTTTTGCGGCCAATTACCCGCTGACGGAGGACGATCTCGATGGCGGCGGCCTGCCTGCCGTCGTCGAGCCGTACCGCAGGAAGCTCTTTGGCCTCACGATCGAGCCGGGCCGCCTGCAGCAGATCCGCCAGGAGCGCCGCCCCGACAGCCGCTATGCGTCGGCCCAGCAGTGCGCGTTCGAGGTGCGCGCCGCCGAGCAGCTGTTCGAGCGCCATGGCGTCCCGTTTCTTGAGACGACCGACACATCCATCGAGGAGATCGCGAGCCGCGTGCTCGAGCGCCTGGCGATCCCGCGGCGCGTGAGGCCGTGACGGAATCGTGACCAATCGCACGGATCACGCGGGATTTGGCCGAATATCCCTGTGATATAGTCAAATCCATGTTGTCGGACGCCCTCTGCACGATCTCCTGGCGCGCACGGCCGCGATCATTCGTGAGCCTGATGACGCTCTACGAGAGCAACTACATCCGCCTCGGCTGGCTCGTGCCCGACTTGCGTCGCGTGCAGGGATCGCTCACCTCCGCGGTCGTCGGGGAGCCCGCGCTCGAGCTCTCGGTCGTGGAGCAATGCCGTTACACGACGTCGCTGCAGATGAGCTACCTCTTCGGCGACGGGGCCGGCGCAGAACGCGAGCCCGGGCTCGAGATCCGCGTCTACCACGATGCACGCCTGGCCGAAGCCTGCGGCACGGGCACCGGGCCCTCGCACCCGTGTCTGTGGAAGGTCGCATCCGGCGCCGGGCCGGATTCAGGCCAGCGCTGGTCGTGCAACATGCTGCTGAACAAGTGGCTGGAATACTGCGTCGGCAGCGGACACCGCTTCGCGGTTCCCGCGGCCTGAGCGCGAGCCATGGCTGTCATGCTTCCGGACAAATGGTCGCAGTTGAAGCTGCCCTCCATCGGCAAGCCGGATCCCGCCGAGCAGGAGCGGCTGCTCAAGCTGTTCTGGAACCGG
>DATBSX010000037.1:0-2824 GCA_036559565.1 Steroidobacteraceae bacterium
CGGGCGCTCGTGCCGGCGCAGCCGGAGATCGCGCCCTTCGTGGACTTCCTCGCCGCCAGCGAACGCAGCATCATCCGCTGATGCAGGACGCGCGTCCGCTCACGATCGGCCTCGTCGCAGGCGAGTCCTCGGGTGACAACCTGGGCGCGGGGCTCATCGAGGCCCTGCGCGCGCGCGCACCGGACGCGCGCTTTGTCGGCGTCGCGGGCCCGCGCATGAAGGCAGCCGGCTGCGAGAGCCTTGCGGATTCCGAGGAACTCGCGGTCATGGGCCTGTTCGAGGTCCTCCACCACCTGCCGCGGCTCCTGCGCCTGCGCGCGCGCGTGCGCGCCGTGATGCTGGAGCTGAAGCCGGACGTCTTCGTCGGCATCGACGCGCCTGAATTCAACCTGGGTGTCGCGCCTGCGCTGCACGCGGCGGGCCTTCGCACCGTGCAGTACGTGAGCCCACAGGTCTGGGCCTGGCGGCGCGGGCGTGCCTCGCGGATGGCGGGTTTCCTCGACCTCGTGCTGTGCTTGCTGCCGTTCGAGCGCGGCGTCTACGACGCGGCAGGACTGCGGTCGATCTTCGTCGGCCACCCGCTTGCCGATCAGCTGCCGCTCGAGCCGGATCGCGATGCGGCGCGGCGCGCGCTCGGCCTTGCAACGGGCGCAAGCGTCGTTGCCGTGCTGCCGGGCAGCCGCCGCGGCGAAGTCTCGCGACTCGCACCGGCCTTCGCGGGCGCGATCGCCTGGCTTGCCGCGCGGCGGCCGGGACTTGCGTTCGTTGCCCCGATCGCGGGACCCGGGACCCGCGCCCTGTTCGAATCGGCGCTCGCGCGTCATGCGCCCGGTGTCGCCGTGACCCTCGTCACGGGCCAGGCGCAGGACGCATTGACGGCCGCCGATGCGGTGCTGGTCGCGTCGGGTACGGCGACGCTCGAGACGCTGCTCTGCAAGCGGCCCATGGTCGTCGCCTACCGGCTGGGGGCCCTGACAGCGTTTGCGCTCAAGCACCTGGGCCTGCTTAAGGCGCCGTTTTTCGCCCAGCCGAACCTCTTGGCCGGCCGCCTCGTCGTTCCCGAGCTCGCGCAGGCGGACGTGACGGCCGAGCGCCTCGGCCGGGAGATCGAGCGCTGGCTGGACAAGCCGGAGGCGGTCGCTGAATTGCAGGCGCTGTTTACGGCCATCCACAGGCAACTGCGGCAGGGCGCGAGCGGCCAGGCCGCGGAGGCAGTCCTGGCTCTCACCCGCGGTGCGGTCCCGTGAGCGGCCGGGGCGCGGCCCTGCCGCGGTTCGCAGGAGGCCTCACGGCTGGCGTGGACGAGGCGGGCCGCGGACCGTTGGCCGGACCCGTGGTCGCCGCCGCGGTCATTCTCGACGTGCGCCGGCCGGTCATGGGCCTGCGCGATTCCAAGCAGCTGACGCCGGCTGCCCGCGAGCGCCTCGCGGGCGAAATCCGCGCGCAGGCGGCTTCCTGGGCCATTGGCTGGGTAGACGCGGCCGAGATCGACGTGCTGAACATCCTGCAAGCCTCTCTGCTCGCGATGCGGCGCGCGCTGCTCGGCCTCGCCATCGCGCCGGCCCGTGTCTGCGTGGACGGCAACTGCTGCCCGGGCGCGGCCATGCTGGGGCTCGGCTGCGCGATCGAGGCCGTGGTCCGCGGCGATGCCGGGATCCAGGAGATCAGCGCAGCGTCCATCCTCGCGAAAGTCGCGCGTGACGCCTTCATGACCCGCGTCGCCGGGCTTTATCCCGGCTATGGTTTCGAGCGCCACAAGGGCTACGCGACCGGGGATCACTTGGACAACCTGGCGCGCATCGGCCCGAGCCGGCTTCACCGCCAAAGCTTCGCGCCGGTAAGGCGCTAAGATTCCGCGCATGCGACCGACCGAGACCCGTCCGGGCAGCCCTGCATTCGTTCACCTGCGGTTGCACACCGAATACTCCCTCGCGGACGGCATCGTGCGCGTGCCGCGGCTCATGCAGGCGGTGGTCGAGGCCGGCATGCCGGCAGTCGCCCTCACCGATCACGGCAACCTGTTTGCGATGGTGAAGTTCCATCGCGAGGCGGAGCGGCGCGGCGTGAAACCCGTGATCGGCGCGGACCTCTGGATCGCCGACGGCGGCGAGCGAGTGGAGCCCACGCTCATGACGCTGCTGGCGCAGGGTGAGCACGGTTTCCGCAACCTCACGCGACTCGTGACACGCAGCTACCTCGAAGGCCAGGAGCGCGGCAGGCCGCTCGTCGCGCGCGAATGGCTCGACGGTACGACGACCGCCGGGCTGATCGCCCTGTCGGGCGGCGCCCAGGGCGACGTCGGCCGGCTGCTGGCCACCGGCCGCGACGCGGAAGCCGCCGCAGCCCTCGGGCGCTGGCGGGCGATTTTCGGCGATCGCTACTACCTGGAAGTCCAGCGCACCGGGCGTCCGGGCGACGAGGCGCAGATCGCAGGCGTGCTGGCGCTCGTCGCCGCCCACGACGTGCCCGTCGTTGCGACCAACGACGTGCGCTTCCTCGGACGCGGCGAGTTCGAGGCGCACGAGGCACGGGTCTGTATCCGGGAGGGCCAGCGCCTCGACGATCCGGGTCGTCCGCGGCGCTATTCGCCGGAGCAGTACCTCAAGACCCCGGCGGAGATGGCGGCGCTTTTCGCGGACCTGCCCGAGGCGATCCAGAACACGGTCGAGATCGCAAAGCGCTGCTCGCTGCCGCTCGCGCAGGGCGGCATCTTCATGCCCGCTTTCGAAGTTCCGGACGGCAGCAGCGCGCCGGACTACCTGCGACGCCTGGCGGAAGAAGGGCTCGCGCGCCGGATCGGCGCCGCCGCGGAGGAGATCGGGCG
>DATBSX010000038.1:0-4300 GCA_036559565.1 Steroidobacteraceae bacterium
CATATAACTGCACGGCCGCGGGCTCGCCCGCGCTGAAGCGATCGCCGAAGGCGGGCGGGATGCGCAGCACGACCAGCTCGTTGTGCTCCGTGATCCAGCGACGGATGTCGGCTTCCGAGCCCTCCCGCAGGCTGACCTCGAGGCCGCGCTCGCGCAGCTGCTGCACGAAATTCTCCGCGGCTGCGGCGTTCACGACGGTGACCGGCGCCGGCTCGTCCGCGTTCGAAACCGAGCGTGCGAGCGCGAACTTCAGGACCAGGATGAAAAAAAGCGGCATGAGGAACGGCCCGATCAACAGGCTGTTCACGAGCGTGCGCCGGTCGCGCAGGCTCTCCCGCAGCTCCTTTTGCATGACGGTCCGCAGGGTGGAGATCATTCGAGCCCCCGCGAGTCACCGATCGCGGCGACGAAGGCGTCCTCGAGCGTTGCGGACTGGAACTGGCTTCTGAGGGCATCGGGCGCGCCGGCCGCGACCACGCGGCCCTTGTCCACGATCACGATGTCGTCGCACAGAGCGGCCACTTCCTGCATGACGTGGCTGGAGAACAGGATACAGTGCCCGGCAGCGCGCAGCCGCAAGATGAGCGCGCGCAGCGCCCTCGTCGCCATCACGTCGAGCCCGTTCGTCGGCTCGTCGAGCAGGAGGTTCTTCGGCGCGTGCACGAGCGCCCGCGCGAGCGCGACCTTGATGCGCTCGCCCTGGGAGTAGCCCTTCGCGCGGCGGTGCGCGTAGCCGCCCATGTCGAGTTCGTCGATCAGCGACTCGACGCGTTGATCGAGCGCCGCACCCTTGAGCCCGTGCAGCCGGCCGAAGTAGGCGATGTTCTCGCGCGCCGTGAGTTGCGGATAGATGTTCGCGCCGTGCGGCAGTACGCCGATGCACCGGCGAGTCGCGAGCGGGTCGGCGACGACGTCGACGCCGTCGATCGAGGCCGTGCCGCCGTCGGGCCTGAGCACGGTATAGAGGATGCGCAGCGTCGTGGACTTGCCGGCGCCATTCGGGCCGAGCAGGCCGGTGATGCGCCCGTCGCCCGCCTCGAAGGCGACGCCGTCCACCGCGCGCACGGCGCCGAAGCTGCGCGAGAGGCCCTCGACCCGGATCACGGCGCGCTCCCGCTGAAGCTCAGGAAGAAAGGCGCGGGACGGATTCGCGCGACGCAGCTCGTATCGAGATTTCCCGCCGTGCCGGCGTCGATGAACTGGCGCAGGATCCTCTGCACGCAGGGCAGGCTCGTCTGCCCGTGTCCCTGGCCCGGCACGACGAGGTGCAGGCCGTTGGCGAAGCCTTTCGCAGCGATCGCGCCGTAGCTCGGCGGGGTCGCCGGGTCGAACTCACCTGAAAGCAGAAGCGCCGGCACTTTCGAGTCGAGGGGCTTCGCAAAATCCGCATCCACCGGCCCGCGCGGCCAGACTTCGCAGATCGCCTTCATGCCGTCCTGCATGAGCGGCCCTATTGCGGTCGCCTCGAGCGTCTTGCGGTCCACGGCGCCGTCGAAGAGCGGCTCGTCCTCGGCGCAGACGACGGAGTTGTGCATGCCCATGGCGATCACACGCTCGAGGTCGTCGCTGACCATTTCCGCCTGCGCGGCGAGCGGCGCGTAATTGCCGTTCGTCGCCGCCTCGTGCACGACGAGGGGGAGCAAGGAGGCGGTCCACGGCGAGTAGGTGAGCATGCGCGCCATCGTGACGAGGTGCGCGCGCGTGACTTCGATCCTGCGGCTCACCCCCGTCACAGGATCGGCGAGTGAGACGGGGATCGGGCCCTTTCGCAGGGTGGCGTCGAGCTTCGCGAACTGCGCGGCGAGCTTGGGGAAATGCAAGTTGCAGTCCTTGTCCGCCGCACACCGCGCGAACACGCGGTCGAGCGCGCGCTGCGACTCGATGGCGATCCCCGGCACGAGCGCGAGTCCTGGAGGCACGACGCCGTCGAGGATGACGGTCCGCGTCTGCCCGGGATAGCGGCGCGCGTAGTGCTGCGCGACGCGGGTGCCGTAGGAACCGCCGAGGACGTTGATCTGTGCGTAACCGAGCGCGGCGCGCACGGCGTCGAGATCCCTCACCGCGATGCTCGTCGTATAGAACTGCGGCCGGGTATGGAGCGCCGCAAGGCACTGGCCTGCAAGCGCGCGCAGCTCAGCGGGCGCGATCTCGCCGCCCTCGAGTGCATCGTCCGGCATGTCGCAGTCGAGCCGGTTCGAGCCGCCCGTGCCGCGCTGGTCCACGAGCACGAGGTCACGCTCGCGGTGGATCCCGCCGAAGGCGCCGAGAATCGGCGCGTAACCCTCGATCGATCCCTGTCCCGGTCCGCCGGCGATGAGGAAGAGCGGATCTGGCTTCGCCTTCGTCGCGACGGCGGGGACGACGGCGACGGCAAGCTCGATGCGCGCGCCTTTCGGGTCATCCGGATCTTCCGGCACGGAAAACTTTCCGCAGCGGGCTTCGGTCGAGCTCAGCCCGTCGGCGTCCGCGATACGGCAGGGCTCGAGCGCGATCAGCGACTTGGCCTGCACCGGCTGCTGGCCGAAAAACGCACTGAGACAGAGCGCGGTGCATATCGCGGCTCGGTACCAGTTCCCGTGACCCAGGTTCATGGCCGCCACAATAGCGGAGGGGACAGTCCCCTTCATTTTTTCGTGTATGAAGGGGACTGTCCCCTTCGATTATCATGGCGCCCCTGAAATGAGGCGGGAATGAGCGAGTACGACGTCATCGTCATCGGCGGCGGCCACGCCGGCACCGAGGCGGCCCTTGCGGCGGCCCGGATGGGTGCGCGCACGCTGCTCGTGACCCAGAGCCTCGCGACCGTCGGCCAGATGAGCTGCAACCCGGCAATCGGCGGCATCGGCAAGGGCCACCTCGTGCGCGAGATCGACGCCATGGGCGGCGCGATGGCGGTTGCGGCCGACCGTGCGGGCATCCAGTTCCGCACGCTGAACGCGAGCAAGGGCCCGGCCGTCCGCGCGACCCGCGCCCAGGCCGACCGCACGCTCTATAAGAATGCTATCCGCGCGATGCTCGAGTCGCAGCCGTCGCTCGCACTCCGCGAAGCGGAAGTCGCCGACCTCGTCGTGAGCGGCGGCCGCGCCGAAGGCGTCGTGACGACGGAGGGCGAGACGATCCGCGCGCGCGCCGTGGTGCTGACCGTCGGCACTTTCCTCGGGGGGCGCATCCACGTCGGACTCGAAAGCACCGAGGGCGGACGCATCGGTGACCCACCGTCGAACCGCCTTGCAGCGCGCCTGCGCGAGCTGCCATTCGCCGTCGGCCGCCTGAAGACCGGCACGCCGCCGCGCCTCGATGGCCGGACGCTCGATTACTCCGTCATGCGTCCGCAGCCGGGCGACGAGCCGCGGCCCGTGTTCTCTTTCCTCGGCCGCCCTGAGGAGCACCCGCGGCAGGTCGAGTGCCACATCACCGCGACCAACCCGCGCACGCACGAGATCATCCGCGGCGCGACCGACCGCTCGCCGATGTTCACCGGCGTCATCGAAGGCGTCGGCCCGCGCTACTGTCCGTCCGTCGAGGACAAGGTCGTGCGCTTCGCGTCGAAGGCCTCGCACCAGATTTTCGTCGAGCCCGAGGGCCTCGATACACACGTTGTCTACCCGAACGGCATCTCGACCAGCCTGCCGGCCGACGTGCAGCTCGCCTTCGTGCGGAGCATCGCCGGCTTCGAGCGTGCGGAGATGACGCGGCCGGGCTATGCGATCGAGTACGACTACTTCTGCCCGCGCGGGCTTCGCGATTCGCTCGAGACGAAGCCGCTCGCGGCGCTCTTCTTCGCCGGCCAGATCAACGGCACGACCGGTTACGAGGAGGCCGCGGCGCAGGGCCTGCTCGCCGGCGTCAACGCCGCGCTCCTGGTATCCGGCCGCGCGCCCTGGTCGCCGCGGCGCATGGACGCCTACCTCGGCGTGATGGTGGACGACCTCATTACGCGCGGCGCGATGGAGCCTTACCGGATGTTCACGAGCCGCGCCGAGCACCGCCTGCTCCTACGGGAGGACAACGCCGACGAGCGCCTGACGCCCGTCGCGCGCGAGATGGGCCTCATCGACGACGCGCGCTGGGATTTCTGGTGCGCGAAGCGCGATGCGATCGCGGCGCGCGCCGTCGCACCCGGCGCCGATGACCGCCTTGCCGGGCAGGTCGCGAGCAGCCTCGAAGCGCGCGAGAAATACACCGGCTACATCGAGCGCCAGCAGGCGGAAGTCGAGCGCCAGCGCAGGAACGAAGAGACGCGCCTGCCCGCGGAAATCGACTATGCCGCGGTCGCGGGACTCTCCAACGAAGCGCGCCA
>DATBSX010000039.1:0-14328 GCA_036559565.1 Steroidobacteraceae bacterium
CGTCCGGCGGCAGGCCGAAAAAGCGGCGGAAGCCGGGATCGTCGAAGAACGGATTGCGCGGCGCGGCGACCGTGCCCTTGACGCCGATGTTCACGACCGCGGGTGCGGCCCGCTTGATCACGGGCGCGAATGAAGGCAGCGCGTTCTGCGCCAAAACAGGCGCGGAAAGGGCGAATGCGGTGCTCGCTGCGAGGGCCGCGAAGAATTTATTCATGGAATACAACCTCGGTGGGGCGCGAAGTCTGACCGGGCGCGAGTCGCACAAGTTCCAATGCGCGCGAGCCTTGTTTTTCCGGCGTGCGAGCGCGTCCGTGTACAAACTGTGCGTATTTTGTGGGATTTCTCTGCATACCACATGTTGTGTTGCGCAGAAATTGGCGCCGACCGCCGGACAGGCCGGAGTCTGGTCGGAATTAACCTGAGATGAAAGTTATAACATATTGAAAAAAAAGAACATTTATTCAGGTATTTTTTCCATAAGGAAATCCTTGACACACCGGCCGCGCGGAAATAATTTCCCAACCCTGACACAAGATCTTGTGGTTGCCGGTCGAGGGGCGGGTTAGGCCGGCAGAAGAGTCAGGGAGCCATGTGAAATCGCAGTCAGGCGGCGCCGGGAAGCGCCTGCCCGGGTGAGATTTCTCCGGCGAATCCGTAATTGGGCCGGGACGAGGGGAGCGGCAAAGAGAAAATGAGCACAGCGGTCAGGATCGAGCACAAAGACGTCGAAGAGATTCCGTTCCAGGAAGCGTCGCTCGACATATGGGACCGGAAATACCGGTTGACCGCCAAGGATGGCACTCCGATCGACGAGACGATGGACGACACGCTGGCGCGCGTCGCGAAAACCCTGGCAGACGTCGAGGAGCCCATGCAGCGCGAAGCGCTGTACGAGCGTTTCCTCTGGGCGCTGCGCAAGGGCGCGATCCCGGCGGGCCGCATCATGTCGAATGCGGGCGCGCTCGCGCATAAGCCCGCGACCTCGACGATCAACTGCACCGTGTCCGGGACGATCCGCGACTCGATGGACGATATCCTCAACAAGGTGCACGAGGCCGGCCTCACGCTGAAGGCCGGTTGCGGCATCGGCTATGAATTCTCGACGCTCCGGCCGCGCGGCGCCTATGTCGCGGGCGCCGGCGCGCATACTTCCGGCCCGATGTCCTTCATGGATATCTACGACCGCATGTGCTTCACGGTGTCCTCGGCGGGCGGCCGCCGCGGTGCGCAGATGGGCACCTTCGACGTCGGCCATCCGGACACGATCGACTTCATCCGCGCCAAGCGCGAGAACGGCCGCCTGCGGCAGTTCAACCTGTCGCTGCTCGTGACCGACGAGTTCATCGAGGCGGTGCGGGGCGACCGCGAGTGGAAGCTTGCCTTCCCGCTGTCGCTGCGCGAATACGACCCGGAACAGCACGACGTGCACGATCCGCTCGCCTTCGTCTGGCGCGAGTGGCCGGACGCGGAGGGCTACGTCTCGAACGACGAAGACCTGGTCGCCTGCAAGATCTACAAGACGCTCCCGGCCCGGCGGTTGTGGGACGTCATCATGGCCTCGACCTACGACTTTGCCGAGCCCGGCTTCGTCCTGATCGACCGCGTCAACGAGATGAACAACAACTGGTGGTGCGAGAACATCCGCGCCACCAATCCCTGTGGCGAGCAGCCGCTGCCGCCCTACGGTTCCTGCCTGCTCGGCTCGGTGAACCTGACGCGCTTCGTGAACCGGCCGTTCACGGAGGAGGCGAGCTTCGACTGGAACGAGTACCGCGAGGTCGTGCGGGTCTTCACCCGCATGCTCGACAACGTGGTCGAAATCAATGGCTTGCCGCTCGGCCGGCAGCGCGACGAGATCGTGCGCAAGCGCCGCCACGGCATGGGTTTCCTGGGCCTCGGCTCGACCATCACGATGCTCGGCATGAAGTACGGCTCGCCGGAGTCGGTCGCGTTCACCGACAACGTGTCGCGCGAGATGGCGATTGCGGGCTGGGAGGCGGGCCTCGAGCTCGCGCGCGAGAAAGGCCCGGCGCCGATCATGAACGAGGAATTCACGATCACGCGCGCGATGCTGCGCAAGCGCCCCGAGATGGTGCGCGACGGGTGGAAGGTCGGCGACCGCGTGGCAGGCCGCATCCTGCACGCGCGCTACAGCCGCTACATGCGCCGGCTCGCGGAAGTGGCGCCCGAAGTCGTGAAGCAGATCGAGCTGGTCGGCGCGCGCTTCACGCACCACAGCTCGATTGCACCGACGGGCACGATCTCGCTTTCGCTCGCGAACAACGCGTCGAACGGCATCGAGCCCTCGTTCGCGCACCACTATTTCAGGAACGTGATCCGCGAGGGCAAGAAGTCGAAGGAGCGCGTGGACGTCTATTCCTTCGAGCTGCTGGCCTACCGCGAGCTCGTGAACCCGCGCGCGATTCCGGGCTCGACGAATGCCGCCGAGGCGCTGCCGGACTACTTCGTCACGGCCGACAGCATTGGCCCGCGCGAGCACGTCGAGATCCAGGCGGCGGCCCAGAAGTGGGTGGACTCCTCGATCTCGAAGACCGCGAACGTGCCGACGGACTTCCGCTACGAGGAATTCAAGGACATCTATCTCTACGCGCACGAGAAGGGCCTGAAGGGCTGCACGACGTTCCGCTTCAACCCGGAGGCGCACCAGGGCGTGCTGGTGAAAGAGGACGACCTCAAGAACACGACCTACGTGTTCGTGCAGGAGGACGGCAGCGAGATCGAGGTCCGGGGCGACGAGGAGATCGAGTACGACGGCGAGGTGCACACCGCCGCCAACCTGTATGACGCGCTGAAGGAAGGCTATTACGGCCGTTTCTGAGCGCCGCGAGGAACCCATGAGCCGCATCAAGATCGAGCAGAAGATCGTCAAGTACCGCGTGCAGAAGCCCGAGGCGGAGAAGCCGGAGGCCGAGCGCCCGGCGAAAGACGCGCGCGAGGGCAAGATCCGGAAGGAAGCGGGCGGCAAGGTCGTTCGCATCCACGAAAAGCTCGAGCGTCCCGAGGTGCTGATCGGCTCGACCTACAAGATCAAGACGCCGGTCTCCGACCACGCGATGTACCTGACGATCAACGACATCGTGATGAACGAGGGCTCGGAGCACGAGCACCGGCGCCCGTTCGAGATCTTCATCAACTCGAAGAACCTCGACCACTTCCAGTGGATCGTCGCCCTGACGCGCGTCATCTCGGCGGTGTTCAGGAAGGGCGGCGAAGTCGCGTTCCTGGTCGAGGAGCTGAAGGCGGTGTTCGACCCGCGCGGCGGCTACTGGCAGCCGGGCGGCAAGTTCATGCCCTCGATCGTCGCCGAGATCGGCTACGTCATCGAGCGTCACCTGCAGACGATCGGCGTGATGCAGAAGCCCGGCATGGACGAGTCGCAGCGGCTGCTCGTCGAGGCGAAGCGCAAGGAATACGTGGAGCGCCACAAGCAGCAGGACGCGTTCGCCCAGACCGGCTATCCCCAGGGCGCCCAGCTCTGCTCGAAGTGCAGCACCGCCGCGGTCGTCATGATGGACGGCTGCATGACCTGCCTCTCCTGCGGCGACTCGAAGTGCGGGTGACGCCTGGATACTTTTCTCGCGCGCCAGCCGGGTCCCCGCCCGGCGGCTCCTGACAACAGGAGCTGCGCGTGACCTCCCAGGCGGCCTTCGGGCCGCCTTTTTTCCGGTACCTATGGCCGCTGACGGCAATGCTGGCGTCGGCTTGTGCCACCGAGCGCGCCTACGAAGGACCGCCGCTTTCCGCGGCTGAGCGCGTGATCGTGCGCGCCGACCCGGTCGTGAGCGCCGGTTCGCCGATCCAGATCCGCATCCGCCAGGTCGACGGGCACGATGTCGGTGTTGCCGCGAGCAAGGTCGAGCTCCCGCCGGGCAAGCATGCCCTGGTCGTGGACTGCCGCATCGCGGAGACCGGCTCGGTGCGCCGGTTTACGCTCGAGGAGGAACTGGACGCGGGCGGGCACTACCGGGTCGTCGCGGACACGACGGGCAGAAATTGTGAAGCGGTCGCGTTGATCGGCGACTGATCCGACCGATCCGGCGCGGGGCGTTATAATGTCTCGCGAATGTATCGCAAGTTGTTGATTTCGATCGTTACCGCGGCGCTCTTCGCGCCGCTCGCCGGCGCCGACTCCATGACCGGGCTCGCCGGAACCGCAGGCATGATCCAGCCTGTGGATCGCGTCATCGTGCACAAGTCGACGCGCAAGATGGAGCTCTATCGCGGTGGCGCCCTCGTCGCGAGCTACAAGGTTTCGCTGGGACTCGTGCCGACCGGACAGAAGCAGCGGGAGGGCGATTACCGCACGCCGGAAGGCTTCTACCGCCTCACGCGTCGCAACGCGCAGAGCGACTTCTTCCTCGCCGTGCAGGTTTCCTATCCCGAGGCCACCGACATGGTGCTGGCCCGCCGGCACGGCTGGGCGCCCGGCGGCTCGATCATGGTGCACGGCCTGCCGAACATCATGAAGTATCCGCGCGGCCGCTACCTCAGCAACGACTGGACCGACGGCTGCATCGCGCTGTCGAACGAGGACATGCTCGACTTCTGGCTGCTGACGGGACTCGGGACGCCGATCGAGATCCGCCCGTGAGCGGAAACCCAGGGATCGACCTCTCGGCAGTCGTGCATGCACGGGTGTCGCCGAAGGGCGTGCTCGACAACCTCTCGCAGCAGGAAGTCGACAAGCTCCTCGATCGCGGCCAGGGCGGCCTCTATCCGCTCTTCCGCCGCTGCGCGCTCGCGGTGCTGAATTCCGGCACGCTGATCGACGACGCGCGGCTGATATTCGACGCGTACAAGGACTTCGAGATTCGCATCGTGCGCGAGCCCTGGGGCATCAAGCTCGAGATGCAGCACGCGCCGGGCAGCGCCTTCGTCGACGGCGAGATGATCCGGGGCGTCAAGGAGCACCTGTTCTCGGTGCTGCGCGACATCGTCTATACGCACAACGAGATCGTCGCGCGCTTCGACCTCGATGATTCGGCGAGCATCACGAACGCGATCTTCTGCATCCTGCGCAACGCGCGCGCGCTCGACCACAAGGGCCGGCCGGACCTCGTCGTGTGCTGGGGCGGGCACTCGATCCCGCGCGAGGAATACGACTACACCAAGCAGGTCGGCTACGAGCTGGGCCTGCGGGGCCTCTCGGTCTGCACCGGCTGCGGCCCGGGCGCCATGAAGGGCCCGATGAAGGGCGCGACCATCGGCCACTCCAAGCAGCGCATCAAGGACGGCCGCTACATCGGCATCACCGAGCCCGGGATCATCGCGGCGGAGCCGCCGAACCCGATCGTGAACCAGCTCGTGATCATGCCGGACATCGAGAAGCGCCTGGAGGCCTTCGTGCGCCTGTGCCACGGCATCGTCGTGTTCCCGGGCGGCGCCGGGACGGCCGAGGAGATCCTCTACCTGCTCGGCATCCTGCTCGACCCGGCGAACGCAAACCAGCAGCTGCCGCTCGTCTTCACCGGCCCGCGCGAGAGCGCGGGCTACTTCCGCCAGCTCGACCGCTTCATCGCCCTGACGCTCGGCGCCGAGGCGCAGCAGCGCTACCGCATCATCGTGGACGACCCGGCCGAGGTCGCGCGCGAGATGCAGCGTGGCTTCGACACGGTGCGCCGCTCGCGCCGGCGCGCCGGCGACGCCTACAACTACAACTGGCTGCTGCGGATCCCGCGCGAATTCCAGCAGCCCTTCGACGTGAGCCACGAGGCGATGGCGGCGCTCACCCTCTCGATGGACCAGCCGGTGCACCAGCGCGCAGCGAACCTGCGCCGCGCGTTTTCCGGCATCGTCGCCGGCAACGTGAAGGAACGCGGCCTGCGCCTGATCGAGGAAAGGGGCCCGTTCGAGATCCACGCGGCGCGCGAGATCGCAGAGCCCCTCGACGAGCTCCTGCGCGGCTTCGTGGCCCAGCGGCGCATGAAGCTGGTCGGGGAATACCGCCCGAGCTACCGCATCGTCTGATTGCGCAGGCTGCCCGGCTCCTCGCCCCGGGACCTGTGATGCAGTTCCTGTTTGCACTGCCCCCCGGCGCGTAAGTTGCGGGGCATGAAGCCAATTCAGGTCTCTCGCCTGTGAGCGACATCAAGGTGACGCCGCCCGAGAGCGGCGACCGCAACGCCCAGGAACCCGTGCCGCCGCGGCTGCCGCGCCGCACCTCCGTCAGCCGTCACGGCGCGATCTCGCGCGAGCTGACGAAGTACTCCAATTACAAGACCTGGGCCGAGAAGGCGCGCGGCGCTTTCGCGGCCGATGGCGAAGTCCCGGGCGCCAGCGGCGCCAACCATTCGCGGCGTTCCTCGGACCGCTGAGGCCACCGTGGAGCGGATCGCCCAGCTGTTCGACGAGATCGAGGATTTTCTTTCCGTGCTGCGCCAGCAGCTCGGCCTCTGGCCAGGTAAGTGACCGACTGCCTGTAGCGGAGCCGCAAGGGGGACTGTCCCCTTTGACACCGCGCCATCGCTGATACTCGGGAATCCCTTCCGTCAAAGGGGACTGTCCCCTCCTAAACCGTTCACTGCTATCGTTGCCCCATGGGAAGACTCCTGCACGGCGCGATCGCACTCTTTGTGGCCCTCGCGGCCTGCGCAGTCGCGTCTGCCGCGCTTGCCGAGGCGCCTGCGACTTCACCGCCAGCTACGCTGCCCGCGGCTGCGGCGACGGAAGCGGCGGTCCTTGTGACCGACCTCGTGAAGGGCGTCGGCGACGAGGCTTTCCCGGGCATGGTCGTCATCGTCCACTACACGGGCTGGCTCTACGACCCGAACGCGAAAGACTTCCGCGGCCGCCAGTTCGACAGTTCGCGCGAACGGGGGCAGCCGTTCTCCTTCCACCTCGGCTCGGGCCACGTGATCCGCGGCTGGGAGCAGGGCATCCCCGGCATGAAAGTCGGCGGCACGCGCCGCCTCGTCATCCCGCCCGAACTCGCCTACGGCAGCGCGGGCGCCGGCAATGGCGTGATCCCGCCGGGCGCGACGCTCCTGTTCGAGGTCGAGCTGCTCGCCGTCGAGACCGTCACGCTGCACGAACAACAGTAAGCTTCACCGAGGTCTGCATGCGCATTTCACTTTGCCTGGCGGCCTTGGCCGCGTTCCTGCCTGCGGCTGCGTCCGCGGCCACGCTGATCCACGCGGGCCGCCTCATCGACGGCGTCGGCACCTCGCCGCGCGAGCGCGTCACGATCGTCGTAGACGGCGACCACATCCGCTCCATCGATTCCGGTTTCGCGGCTCCCGGCACCGGCGACGAGCTGGTGGACCTCTCGGGCGCAACGGTGCTGCCCGGCTTCATGGACATGCACGTGCACCTGACGGGCGAACAGAGCCGCACGAGCGAGCTCGACAACTTCAAGAACGGCGAGGCGGACGACGCCTTCGATTCAGTCGTCTACGCCGAACGCACGCTGATGGCGGGCTTCACGACGGTGCGCAACGTCGGCGACCAGTGGAACGTCTCGATTGCGCTCCGGCGTGCGATCGCCGCGGGCAAGATCAAGGGACCGCGCATCTTCACCGCCGGCCGCGCGATCGGCACGCGGGGCGGCCACGCCGACGCGAGCAATTCCTGGGGCCCGTACCTCTCCAGCGACGATCCGCGGCTCAACACCGTCTGCAACGGGCCTGACAGCTGCCGCGAGGCCGTGCGCCAGCGCTACAAGGACGGCGCCGACCTGATCAAGATTACCGCGACGGGCGGCGTGCTCTCGATCGCGAAGTCCGGCAGCGCGCCGCAGTTCACGGACGAGGAGATCGCCGCGATCGTCTCGACCGCCCACGACTACGGCATGAAGGTCGCGGCGCACGCGCATGGCGCCGAGGGCATCAAGCGCGCCGTCCGGAACGGCGTGGACTCGATCGAGCATGGCACTTTCATGGATGACGAGTGCATCCGGCTCATGAAGGAGCACGGCACGCACTACGTGCCGACGATCTCCGCCGGCCGCTTTGTCTATGAGCACGCCCAGGACCCGGACTACTTCCCGGCCATCGTGCGGCCGAAGGCGCTGGCCGTGGGCCCCCAGATCCAGGCGACGTTCGCCAAGGCCTGGAAGGCGGGCGTCACGATCATGTTCGGCACGGACACCGGCGTCGGGCCGCACGGCAGCAATGGCAAGGAATTCGGCTACATGGTGGAGGCCGGCATGCCGGTCATGGACGCGATCCGTTCGGCGACGATGGTCCCGGCGAAGTACCTCGGCGTCGATGACAAGCTGGGCAGCCTCGAGGCCGGCAAGATCGCCGACATCGTCGCCGTGCCCGGCGACCCCATCGCCGACGTGCATACGCTCGAGCACGTGTCGTTCGTCATGAAGGAAGGCGTCATCTACAAGCGCTGAGCGCGCATGACATCGCCCTCACTCAGCGTCGAGAAAGTCGTCATCGACGGCCCGGCCGGCGCGATCGAGGCGATGATCGAGCGACCAGGACACGGGCGCGCGGACATCGTCGCCGTGTGTTGCCATCCACATCCGCTGTACGGCGGGGCGATGCAAAACAAGGTCGTGCACACGATGGCGCGGGCGTGCCAGGACCAGGGCGTCACGACAGTGCGATTCAATTTCCGTGGCGTCGGTGCAAGCGCCGGGGTTCACGACGACGGTGCCGGCGAAAGCGACGACGCCGCGGTGGTCGCGGACTGGGCGCGGGAGGCGACGGGCGCAGGCCGGCTCTGGTCGCTCGGCTTTTCATTCGGGGGATTCGTCGCCTACCGGTTGGCGACGCTACGCAGCGCGTCTGCGCTCGTGACGGTGGCTCCGCCGGTGCAGCGCTTCGACTTTGCGAAGCTGCCCGTGCCGGGCTGCCCCTGGTACGTGGCCCAGGGCGACGCCGACGACCTGGTGGACCACGAGCGCGTGCTCGCCTGGACGCGCACGGTCAGCCCGCCGCCGGAAGTGAAGATACTTCCAGGCGCCGAGCATTTCTTTCATGGAAGGCTGACGGAGCTGCGATCCCTGTTGGGAAGCTGGCTCGCCGCGCGCGCGGCTGAAAACCCCTGAAAAACGAACGGGGCGGCTGAGCCGCCCCGTCTGCTTTCGAACTTGAAAACGGATGGGCCGGCTTACGCCACCATCTCGTTGAGGTTCTTGAGGGCGCGGATACGCACCTTCTTCGAGGCCGGCTTGGCCTTGATCATCATCTTCTCGCCCGTGAAGGGGTTGACGCCTTCGCGCGCCTTGGTGGCGGCCTTCTTCACGACCCGCATCTTGCAGGTGCCGGGAAGCGTGAACACGCCGTGGCTCTTCAGCGACTTCTTCATCTGGTCGCCGAGCGCCTCGAGAACGCCGTTGACCTGCTTCTTGCTAAGGTCCGCCTTGGCAGCGACCGCCGCAACGATCTGCGACTTCGTCGGAGCCGCATTCTTTTTCGCCATTGAGTTGTCTCCTGTGGTTCCCAAAATCGACGGGGCGATCCCGCCAAATCAATTCCGGCGCGCACCATAACACGGAAAATACCGCTGCATAAGAGGGTCAACTGCGATATTGAGCGGTTTTTTACGGGTTGCGCGACGGTCCGAAATTCAGTCGAGACGAAACTCCCGTGTCAGGCGGGTGCGAAGCTCCGGGCCCGCGGGCGTTGCGCGCGCACGAATCTCGATCGTGAGCGGCACGCGATGCGGCACCTGCAGCGTCGCGAGCCAGGTCGGGCGGCCGGCTTCGTCGTGGCGCGTGAGCGCAAGCGGCTCGCGCTCGCCGGTCAGGAAGACCGCGACCGCCTCGATCTCGGGCGCGTCGACGGGAGGCGCCTCGTGCTCGTCGCTCGCCGCGAGCGTGAGCGCGAGGACAGCTAGATTGCGTCTAGGCTGGATGCCGTAACTGCCTGCAATCCCAGAGGGCAGGTCGCGTGAAAGCGTGAGCGCATAGTAGAGCCGGTACGCGCCCGCCTCGGTGAAGCCAGGGTCCACGTAAGGCGGCGCTTCAGGCAAGGGCCCGGGCTCGCCGCCGCAGCCCGCAGCCAGGCTGCACGCGGCCGCCGCGGCCACGGCCGCGAGGGCCGCATTCGAATGGCGCAAAAACCGCCGGAATTTCGGTTTTTTTGCCATGGCGGAGTAGTTGTTGCCTGTGGCCCACGGCGGGTCCCGGAGCCTCGGCAACGTCATCGTCAGTGGATCAGGATCCGAAGCGCCGTGAGGCCGAGGATCGCGACGAGCGGGGAGAAGTCGATGCCGCCGACGACCGGCAGCACCCGCCGCAGCGGCCGCAGCACGGGCTCACAGAGGGCGGCGAGCAGGGCGGTCGCGGGGCTTCGCACGCCCGGTGCGATGAAGGAGAGGGCGGCGTAGACGAAGATCAGGATCGTGTAGAGCAGGAGCGCCGCCAGCGCGAGCGCGCGAGCGGAGGCGATCGCGAGCGACAGGAACGGGAAGATGACGCCCGTGCGCACGCGGAACAGGAGCAGCGTCGCGATCAGCTGCACGACGAGCAGCGCGACGAGCGAGGCCGTATCGAAGCGGCCTGCTGCCGGCACGATCCTGCGCAGGGGAAGCACGAGCCAATTGGTCAGCGCGATGACTGCCTGGGCGAGCGGGTTCCGGAAGTCGGCGCGCACGAGCTGGAGCAGCACGCGCAGCAGGAACGCGAAGACCGCGAAGCCGAGGATCGAGTCGAGGAGAAAGTAGAGCGCGTCCACGTTCCGATTCTAAACGCGCTCGCCGAAGATCGCCGTGCCGATGCGGACATGAGTGGCGCCCTCGGCGATGGCGGCCGCGAAGTCGCCGCTCATGCCCATCGAGAGGGCATCGAGGCGGTGCCCGGCGGCATTCAGCCGCTCGAGCAGGCCGCGCAGCTGTGCGAACCAGCGACGCTGGCGCGCAGGGTCGCTCTCTGCCGGCGGCAGCCCCATGAGCCCGCGGAGCCGGAGCCGCGGCAGGGCCGCGATCGAATCGGCGAGCCCAGGCAGTCCGGCGGCTGAAACGCCCGACTTGGTCGCCTCGCCGCCGAGCTGGACCTGGATGCAGACGGAAAGCGGAGCCGCAGAGTCGGGCCGCTGGGCGGAGAGCCGCTCGGCGATCCGCAGCCGGTCGAGAGCGTGCACCCAGTCAAAGAGAGCCGCCGCTTCCCGCGTCTTGTTGGTCTGCAACGCGCCGATGAAGTGCCGGCCGAAGGCACGCCCGGCAAGCGCCCCGAAATGCGCGCGCGCCTCCTGCAGGTAATTCTCGCCGAGGTCGGCAAGGCCGGCGTCCAGCGCCGCGCAGATGCGCTCGACCGTCTGCGATTTGGCGACGCCGATCAGGGTGATCGAGGCGGGGTCGCGGCCGGCGGAAATCGCCGCGTCCGTGATGCGCGCCCGCACTGCGGCCAGCCTTTCAGCGGGATTCTGCGGAGCAGTTAACATATTGGTGTGCGGCGGTCGGGGATATACTGCCCTCGGTCCCGCAGCACCGCTCGAGCGGCAGTGGGACCTTGTGTCGTGCACTGAGCCAGGGAGTCCTGATGGCCGTCGACATTGCCCAACTTTTGGCTTTCGCCGTCAAGAACGGCGCGTCCGACCTGCACCTCTCGGCGGGCGTTCCGCCCATGATCCGCGTGGACGGCGACGTCAAACGCGTGAATATGCCGCCGCTGACGCACAAGGAAGTGCACAGCATGGTGTATGACATCATGAACGACAAGCAGCGGAAGGTCTTCGAGGAGTTCTTCGAGACCGACTTTTCGTTCGAGATCCCGAACCTCGCGCGCTTCCGCGTCAACGCCTTCAACCAGAACCGCGGCGCCGGCGCCGTGTTCCGCAACATCCCGTCGCTGATCAAGTCGCTGGACGACCTGAACGCGCCGAAAGTCTTCAAGGACCTGTGCCTGCTGCCGCGCGGACTCGTGCTCGTGACCGGCCCGACCGGCTCCGGCAAGTCGACGACGCTCGCGGGCATGGTGGACTACGTCAACATCAACCGTCCCGACCACATCATCACCATCGAGGACCCGATCGAGTTCGTGCACGAGTCGAAGCGCTGCCTGATCAACCAGCGCGAAGTGCACCGCGACACGCTGGGGTTCAGCGAGGCGCTGCGATCGGCGCTGCGCGAGGACCCCGACGTCATCCTGGTCGGCGAAATGCGCGACCTCGAGACGATCCGGCTCGCCCTGACCGCGGCGGAGACAGGGCACCTCGTGTTCGGCACGCTGCATACGAGTTCGGCCGCCAAGACGGTCGACCGCATCGTGGACGTGTTCCCGTCGGCCGAGAAGGAAATGGTCCGGTCGATGCTCTCCGAATCGCTGCGCGCCGTCATCTCGCAGACCCTGCTGAAGCGCCTCGGCGGCGGCCGAATCGCCGCGCACGAGATCATGATCGCGACGCCTGCGATCAGGAACCTGATCCGCGAGAACAAGATTGCGCAGATGTACTCGTCGATCCAGACCGGCCAGGGGCAGGGCATGCAGACGCTCGACCAGTGCCTGACCGAGATGATCGCCAAGGGCCAGGTTTCCAAGGAAGAGGCCCGTTACAAGGCCGCGAACAAGGACACCGTCTAAAGGCGCCGCGCGCCGCTGGAGACAGGAATGGATCGCGAACAGGCAATCAGGCTGATGCAGGACCTGCTGCGGCGCATGGTGGACCGCAAGGGCTCGGACCTGTTCATCACCGCCGGCTTCCCGCCGGCGATCAAGATCGACGGCGAAGTGCGGCCGCAGACCGACAAGGTCCTCGCGCCCGAGCAGAGTGCCGTGCTCGTCCGCTCGATCATGAACGACCGCCAGACGCGCGAGTTCGACAGCAGCAAGGAGGCGAACTTCGCGATCGCCCCGCCCGGCATCGGCCGCTTCCGCGTCAGTGCCTTCGTGCAGCAGGGCCACACCGGCTGCGTAATCCGCCAGATCAACTCGACGATCCCGACGATCGAGGAACTCGAGCTGCCGCCGATCCTGAAGGACATCGTGATGTCCAAGCGCGGTCTCGTGATCGTGGTCGGCGCGACCGGCTCGGGCAAGTCCACGTCGCTCGCCGCGATGGTCGGCTACCGCAACGAGAAGACCCGCGGCCACATCGTGACGATCGAGGACCCGGTCGAGTACGTGCACACGCACCGCGGCTGCGTCGTGACGCACCGCGAGGTCGGGGTCGACACCGAGAACTGGCATACGGCGCTCAAGAACACGCTGCGCCAGGCGCCCGACGTCATCATGATCGGCGAAATCCGCGACCGCGAGACGATGGAGTACGGCATCCAGTTCGCCGAGACCGGCCACCTCGTGCTCGCGACGTTGCACGCGAACAGCTCGAACCAGGCGCTCGACCGCATCATCAACTTCTTCCCCGAGGAGAAGCGCGAGCAGCTCCTGATGGACCTGTCGCTGAACATCCGCTCGATGATCTCGCAGCGCCTCGTGCCGCGCGAGAAGTCCGAGGGCCGCATCGCCGCGATGGAGATCATGATCGGCACGCCGCTCGTGGCGGACCTGATATTCCGCGGCGAAGTGACCAAGATCAAGGAAGTGATGTCGCGGTCGAACCGGCTCGGAATGAAGACCTTCGACCAGGCGTTGTTCGACCTCTACGAAGCAGGCACCATTTCCTACGAGGAAGGCCTCAGGAACGCCGACTCGAAGAACGAGCTGCGGCTCCGGATCAAGCTCGAGAGCAAGCGCGAGGACCGGCTGCAGGCCGAGGCCTCGAGCACGTTGAGGATCGTCGATGAGTCAAACGACGGTAAAATCTACTAAGACCGAAGGCGAGCAGCCGGCAGCGGTCGATGTCGTGGCCCAGGACGGGCGCGTCAGCATCAAGCCGCTCCTGAGGCTGATGGCGGAGAAGAAGGCTTCCGACCTCTTCTTCACGTCGAACTCGCCCGTCAAGATCAAGATCGAGGGACTGATCTACCCGATCAACAAGCACGTCCTGAATGCCGAGACCGTGCGCGACATCGCCTACAGCCTGATGGGCGCCGAACAGCTCGAGCACTTCCAGAACGAGCTCGAGATCGATTTCGCAATCTCCGAACCTGGCGTCGGCCGCTTCCGCGCCGCCGTCTTCTACCAGCGCGGCTTCCCGGCTATCGTGCTGCGCTACATCAGCGTGGACACGCCGAAACTCGACCAGCTCGGGCTGCCGGACACGCTGCAAGAGCTCGCGATGCTGAAGCGCGGCCTCGTGCTGATGGTCGGCGCGACCGGCTCCGGCAAGTCGACGACGCTCGCGGCAATGATCAACCACCGCAACGAAAACTGCTCCGACCACATCCTCACGATCGAGGACCCGGTCGAGTTCCTGCACCAGAACCGCAAGGCGATCGTCAACCAGCGTGAGGTCGGCCTCGACACGCGCTCGTTCAGCAGGGCGCTCCGCGCCGCCATGCGCGCCGCGCCGGACG
>DATBSX010000040.1:0-2793 GCA_036559565.1 Steroidobacteraceae bacterium
ACTTTCATCTCAGGTTAATTCCGACCAGACTCCGGCCTGTCCGGCGGTCGGCGCCAATTTCTGCGCAACACAACATGTGGTATGCAGAAAAATGCCACAAAATATGCACAGTTTGCACACGGAAGCGCCCGCACGCCGGAAAAACAAGGCTCGCGCGCGTTGGAACTTGTGCGACACGTGCCCGGTCAGACATCGCGCCCCACCGAGGTTGTATTCCATGAACAATTTCTTCGCGGCCCTCGCAGCGAGCACCGCATTCGCCCTTTCCGCGCCTGTTTTGGCGCAGAACGCGCTGCCTTCGTTCGCGCCCGTGATCAAGCGGGCCGCACCCGCGGTCGTGAACATCGGCGTCAAGGGCACGGTCGCCGCGCCGCGCAATCCGTTCTTCGACGATCCCGGCTTCCGCCGCTTTTTCGGCCTGCCGCCGGACGCGCAGCAGCGCGACCGCGAATTCCGGAGCGCAGGCTCAGGCGTCATCGTCGACGCGAAGAACGGCTACATCGTGACGAACGCGCACGTCGTCAAGAACGCCACCGAGATCACCGTAACGCTGATGGACGACGTCGAACTCAAGGCTGAAGTCGTCGGCGCCGACGAGCGCTCGGACGTCGCGGTGGTGCGGGTCAAGGACGCGGCGCTGCCCGCCGAGATGCACCTCGCCGACTCCTCGAAGCTCCAGGTCGGGGACTTCGTGATTGCGATCGGCAATCCCTTCGGCCTGCAGCATACGGTCACCTCCGGCATCGTCAGCGCGCTCGGCCGCACCGGCATCAGCCGCGACGGCCTCGAGGACTTCATCCAGACCGACGCCGCGATCAACCCCGGCAATTCGGGCGGCGCGCTGGTCGGCCTCGACGGCGACCTGGTCGGAATCAATTCCGTGATTTTGTCGCAGAGCGGCGGCAACATCGGCATCGGCTTCGCGATCCCCTCGAACATGGTCCGCTCGATCATGGAGCAGCTGATCGAGTCCGGGCAGGTCAATCGGGGCCAGCTCGGCGTCGTCACCATCACGCTGACGCCGGAGTTCAGGAAGAGCCTCGCGTTGCCCAACGACGCCCAGGGCGCGCTCGTGACCCAGGTCGCCGAGGGTTCAGCCGCCGCGCGCGCGGGCATCGAGGTCAGCGACCTGATCACCTCGGTGCGCGGGCAGCCGATCAAGACCAATTCCGAACTGCGCAATACCATCGGCATGCTGAAGGTCGGCGAGTCCGTCAGCATCGGCCTCCTGCGGGAGGGCAAGCCGAAGACCGTGACAGCCGTGCTCAAGGAGCCGGTGCAGGTCTCGAACGCCGAGTCGATCCACCCCGCGCTCGCGGGCGCCGAACTCGTCGAGGTCGCCGAAGACGCGGCCGGAGGCATCAGCATCCGCTCGGTCGCGCCGGGCAGCCCGGCCGCGCAGGCGGGCCTGCTCGCGGATGACCGCATCATCGCGGTCAATCGCCAGCGCGTTTCGACGCTCGCCCAGCTGCGAGACGCTGCCAAGGGCCAGGCGTCGATGCTCGTGCAGCTACGGCGCGGCAACCAAGTGCTCCTGCTCCCGCTGCGCTGACCCGGACCGGCGGTCGCGCAGGCGCGCGTACTTCGCCGGCGGGACCCCGAGCGAGCGAATGCGGTCGCCGCCCTGAGCGAGCGAGGGTCCCCGACCGGCGCGAAGTGCGCGCGCAGGGCCCGCGCCGCGTGATCTCACCGCCGGACCTATAATCAGGTGATGGCAGCTCGATCGATCTGCGTGCTCGGCGGATCGGGATTCGTGGGAACGCATTTGTGCTCGGCGCTTGCCCGCGACGGCTGGCGCATCACCGTCCCGACCCGCGACCCCGCCCGGGCACGCCATCTCGGCCCGTTACCCTCGGTCAGGCTCGTCGCGGCGAACGTGCACGATCCCGTGCAGCTTGCCGCGCTCTGCGCCGGCCAGCAGGCGGTGGTGAACCTCGTCGGCATCCTGAACGAGCGCGGCCGCGGCGGCAGCGGGTTCACGCGCGCGCACGTCGACCTCGTGCGGAGTCTCGTCGAGTCCTGCCGGCGCCAGCGGGTCGACCGGCTCCTGCACATGAGCGCGCTCAACGCCGACGCGGACGGCGGCCCCAGCCACTACCTCAAGAGCAAGGGCCGCGGCGAGCGCATCGTGCGCGAGGAATGCGGCCCGGACCTCGCCTGGACTATTTTCCAGCCGTCCGTGATCTTCGGTCCGCACGACGACTTCGTGAACCGGTTCGCGCGGCTCCTGCGCGCGATTCCGCTCGGCCTGCCGCTCGCGCGGCCGGGCGCGCGATTCGCACCGGTCTGGATCGGGGACGTCGTCGCGTCGATGCAGCGCGCGCTCGCTGACGACGGAACCGCCGGCGAGATCTACGAGCTCTGCGGACCCGGGCGCATGACGCTTCGCGAGATCGTCACGCTCGTCCGCGATCGCCTCGGACTCGCCCGCGCCGTGATCGGGATTCCGGACGTCGCGGCACGACTGCAGGCCGCCATTTGCGACTTTATTCCCGGCAAGCCATTCTCGACCGACAATTACAAATCGCTGCTCGTTGATAGCGTCTGCAAGGTCAACGGGCTTGCTCGTCTCGGCATCCGGCCGCAGCCGCTCGAGGCAATCCTTCCGAGCTACCTAATCTGATTACTGCGTAGAGCGGCGTTCGGGAATGCTGCTGCCAGCGCGGCGAGCGGGATCCGGCGGGGTGTCCCCTCGCTGCGCGAAAACCTTAAGCTCCGCTCGGGGACACCCCGCCACCTCGCTCGCCGCGCCGATACGTTTTGCCAGAAACCGATTAGGGCGGTGGGCAGATT
>DATBSX010000041.1:0-4006 GCA_036559565.1 Steroidobacteraceae bacterium
GGATACTCCAGGATTGTGAGGCGCGTCATGGGAGCGGGGTTCAGGGCGCGTGTATCTGACTGGTGAATGCTGCTAAAGTTCGTCGAAGCATGGACTTACGTCGGTAACCGGATGCCGTGGATTATACGATTCTACGGCTGCCCCGGCAGTAAGGGAGCACCTCGCATGGCATCGTCCTCGAAGATCCGTTCCCGTCACCCCCTGGTTGCGCTCGCGGCTGCCACTGTCACGGCGGTCGCACTCGCCATGGCCGTCCCGGCCGGCGTCGCCTCCGGACAGGAGGGTGGCATCGACCGCAGCGTCATCCCGATGTCACCCAGCGCGCCCGACCGCTACATCGTGCAGCCGGGCGACACGCTCTGGGACATCTCCGCAAAGTTCCTGACCGATCCCTGGTACTGGCCGGAAATCTGGCACATAAACCCGCAGGTCGCGAACCCGCACCTGATCTACCCGGGCGACGAGCTCGCGCTCACCTGGGTCAACGGCCGTCCGCAGGTGACGGTCGCGAGCGGCGGGGCCACGCGCCTCTCGCCGCGCGTGCGCACGAATCCGCTGTCGGAAGCCGTGCAGTCGGTGCCCTACGAACGCATCGCGGCCTTCATGTCGCGCCCGGCCGTGCTGACGACGGACCAGGTCAAGGGCGCACCCTACGTCGCGCACGCGCGCGATGACCGCCTGATCTCTTCGGTCGGCAACGACATCTATGTCCGCCGCCTGGCCGATGGCGCGCCCGGCAACCGCTACACCATCTATCACGTCGGCGACGAGCTGAAGGATCCGGACGACGGCGACGTGCTCGGCTACCAGGGCATTTTCACGGGCGAAGCCAACGTCAACCGCGTGGGCGATCCCGCGACGCTGCGCGTCATGGATTCCGCGCGCGAGACGCTCGAGGGCGACATCCTGCTGCCGGTGCAGCCGGAGTCGAAGGCGGACTTCATCCCGCGCCCGCCCACCCACAAGATCGACGGCAGGATCATGTCGGTCATCGACGAGCGCACCGTCGTCGCCGATTACGACGTCGTGATCATCAACCGCGGCACGCGCGACGGCCTCGAGCCCGGGCATGTGCTCGAGGTCTGGGAAGCCGGCGAAGAGGTCCGTGACATCACGCGGAATGCCGAAAGCCGCAAGGTGCAGCTGCCCGATGAGCGCAACGGCGTTGCGATGATCTTCAAGGCGTATGATCGCATGAGCTACGGGCTCATGTGGCGGTCGGATCGCGAAGTGCACGTCGGCGACGCGGTTCGCTCGCCCGGCACTGGCTGATCCAGCTCAATCGTTTGACGAAGACGCCGGCCTCGCGCCGGCGTTTTCGTGTCTGGCGGTCGCGTAGCCTTGCGCGCGCGGGATCCGGCGGGGTTCCTCGCTCGCAAACGCTGCCGGAACTTTAAGCGTTTGCTCGCGAGGACCCCGCCACCTCGCGCGCGCAGGCTGCGTTTCCGTCACGCGCCAAACCGCCAGTCCGTCGGCTCGCGTGCGGCGCGCAGACGGGACCCCCGAGTGAGCGACTAAGTTCCGACGGAGCGAACGAGGGGAGTCCCGGCCGCAAAGCGCGCACGCGAGCCAGCGGATCCCGCGCGCGCGATAGCCGCCTGATGGCTTAATCTCCCGCCATGCGGGAGTTCGACACGTTCGTCACTCACCTCGAGTGCAGCGCAACCGGCGCGCACTACCCGGCCGATGAGCCGCGCGGATTGTCCGAGGCGGCAAAGCCCCTGCTCGTCCGCTACGACCTCGAGAGCCTCAAGCGCACGGTGAAGCGCGAGACCTTGGCCGCGCGGGGCGGCGGGTTCTGGAAATACCGCGAGTTCCTGCCGGTCCGAAAGAGCGCGGACGTCGTGCGGCTCGGGGAGGAAGTGACGCCGCTCGTCGAGCTCGGCGCCACCGCCGAGAGCGCGGGGGCCAAGCAGGTGATCGTCAAGGACGAGGGCCGGCTGCCGACGGGCTCGTTCAAGGCGCGCGGCCTCGCGCTCGCCGTCGCGATGGCGAAAGCCTTTGGACTGAAGCGGCTCGCGATGCCGACCAACGGGAACGCAGGCGCGGCGCTCGCCGCCTACGCCGCGCGCGCCGGCATCGAGACGCATGTCTTCTGCCCGGCCGACACGCCGGAAATCAACGTGCGCGAGATCGCGCTCGCCGGCGCGCACGTCACGCTCGTCGATGGCCTCATCAACGACTGCGGCAAGCGCGTTGCGGAAGGACGCGAGCGCATGGGCTGGTTCGACGTCTCGACGCTCAAGGAGCCGTATCGCATCGAGGGCAAGAAGACGATGGGCCTCGAGCTCGCGGAGCAGCTCGGCTGGACGCTGCCCGACGTCATCTTCTACCCGACCGGCGGCGGCACGGGGCTCATCGGCATGTGGAAGGCCTTCGCCGAACTCGAAGCCATCGGGTTTATCGGGCCCGAGCGGCCGCGGATGGTCGCCGTGCAGGCGACGGGCTGCGCGCCGATCGTGCGGGCGTGGCAGGAAGGCGCCGAGCACGCGACCCTCTGGCAGGACGCGCAAACGTATGCGGCGGGCATCCGCGTGCCGGCGGCGATCGGCGACTTCCTGATCCTGCGGGCGGTGCGCGAGAGCGGCGGCTTCGCGATCGCCGTGGAGGACGAAGAGATCCGCCGGGCGCTGGCGGAGGTCGCGCGCGCCGACGGACTCCTCCTCTGCCCGGAAGGCGCGGCGACGGTTGCCGCCTGGCGCGCCGCCCTCGGCGACGGCCTCGTGGGTGCCCATGAAAAGGTGCTCCTCTTCAACTGCGCGAGCGGCCTCAAGTACCCCCTCCCGTCCATCTAAAGGGGACGGTCACCTTTAAAAGGTGTCTGCGCTCCTGGGCGACACCCCGATCTGAAAGAAATGAAGGGGACTGTCCCCTTCAAAAGCGGGTGTTGGCGGTCGATTTGGCAGCCATGGCGAGTCGCGCCGGCCGCGAGAATGGCCGGGTGACTGCCGCCGACCGACCGCAGGCGCCCGTCGCCTGGCTCAAGCGCCTGCGCGGCCCGGGCGAGCCAGACGCCGCCGGCATCGCACGCGACCTCGACTGGCTTGCGGGCCCCGGCCGTCTGCTGCTCACGGCCGACGATCCGCGCTACCCCGGCCAGCTCGCGGCCGTGCCCGGCATGCCGCCCGCGCTTTTCGTCGCGGGCGATGCGACCGCCCTCGGGCGCCCGCAGGTCGCGATCGTCGGCAGCCGCGCGGCGACGGCCGCAGGCCGCGAGATCGCCTTCGATTTTGCGGCGCAGCTCGCCGCGCATGGCTTCGCGATCACGAGCGGCTTGGCCGCCGGCATCGATGCCGCAGCGCACCGGGGCGCGCTTGCCGCGGGCGGCGTCACGATCGCGGTCTGCGGCACGGGGCTTGATCGCGTGTACCCGGCGGAGCATCGCGAGCTCGCGGATCGCATCGCGGCATCCGGCGCGCTCGTCAGCGAGTTCCCGACCGCGACGCCGCCGGCCGCGAGCAACTTCCCGCGCCGCAACCGGCTGATGTCCGGCCTCTCGCGCGGCGTACTCGTGATCGAGGCGGCGGCGCGCTCGGGCTCGCTCATCACCGCGCGCCTCGCCGGCGATCAGGGGCGCGAAGTCATGGCGGTTCCGGGCTCCATACATAATCCCCTCGCGCGCGGCTGCCACCGACTCATCAAGGACGGCGCGGCGCTCGTCGAAACGGTGGACGACGTGCTCGCGACGCTCGGCGAACGGGGGCTCGAAAGCGCGGCGAAATCGGCTTCAGAAGGCGGCTTATTTGCGAAATGTCCGGGCGGCGCGTTGGACAGCGACGCGGAAATGCTGTTGAATGCGCTCGGCTTCGGGCCTGCGGGCCTCGATCGACTGGTTGAAAGAACTGGGCTTGCCGCCAGGTCCGTGATCTCGAAGCTGCAGTTGCTCGAACTCGAAGGCCGGGTCGAGTCCCTGGCCGGCGGGCAGTACAGCCGGACAACAGCGAGGCAGGGCCGATGAAGGACAGCGTGCTCGACATCCTGATCCACCTGTTCGAGAACTTCCTGG
>DATBSX010000042.1:0-6404 GCA_036559565.1 Steroidobacteraceae bacterium
GATCATCGCGCTTTGCCAGAGCCTCGGGCTCGAGGTCACGGCCGAGGGCGTCGAGCGGCACGAGCAGCTCGCCTGGCTGCTCGGTTACCCGGCCATGCACCTGCAGGGCTACCTGCTCTGCAGGCCAGTACCGGAGGCGGATCTGCTTACGGCGCTGAACGCCATGCCGGCCCGCATGGAAGAACTGCTCCGGGATGCGCTGCCCGCGAACGCACTGCCGCTTGCGCGGCTGCGCATGTCGAAGGTCAGGCAGCTGCGCTGAGGCGAAGGCTCAGGATTCGCCGAGGATCGTGATCACGATCCGGGGCGTCGGCCCGAGCTCCGCACCGGGCGATGCGGCAGTCATTTCCACGGTGAATTCGCGGTCGCGCGGGGAGCCGGGATTCGCCAGGATCGGCACGTACAGGATCCGGAAGCTGTTGCCTTCGACGAAAGACTCCACTCCGCTCTCGGGGCCGCCGTAGTCGCGGCCGGGGCGTGCGGTTCCCTCGATCAGCCGCCAGTTCACGTTCACCGCGCGCTTCACGCGGCTCAAGTGTCGCATCGGGATCGCAGCGACGACGGCGCGCTTGCTGACGTCCATGCGGGGCACATCGAAGAAGACCATCCCCGGCGGGCCGACCGGCACGGCAGCCTCAACCCGCGACTTCGCACTTTCGGTTGCCGTGGGTACCGGCACCACAACCGCGACCGCTGTGGCGACAGGGGGCGGTGGCGGTACGGCATCCAGCCTGGGCGCTGGCGCGTGCGGAACCGGGTCCTCAGCAAGGGTGTTGAATCGCCCGATCAGGATGCCGAGCAGCAGCGCAAGGCCGGCCGCGATGGCTGCGAGCCAGGTCAGCCTCGCGCGCCGCGGCACGGGCACCGCGACGGGAGCCGGAGCGACCCGCGGCGAAGCCTGGGCAGCCGGCGGCGGCTGCGCCGGTGCGACTGGCGCAAGGATCGGCGCGGGCGGCTTCGCGACCGGCCCGTCGCGCAGCGCGCGCTCGAAATCCGCCATGGCGGGGCGGACGGCGCGCAACGGGTCAAGCGCGGCGGCGAGGACCGCCCAGCGCGCATCATCGAGTCCGGCAACCGGCTGCGGCGCAAGACCCTCGCGGAGCGCCGCATCCGCACCGTGGCGCCCGTACGGGTGCACACCGGCGAGCATTTCGTAAGTGACGCAGGCCAGGCTGAATACATCATCGCGCGGCTCGGGGTCTTCGCCCGCCAGCACTTCGGGGCTCGCGTAGACGCGGGTCGCCGCAGGCGCAACGGGCGCCGGGCCGCCTTCGTCGGTGCGTTGAGCGGATTCCGGCGCCACGCCGAAGTCGAGCAGGCGCGGGCCGCCGGAGGCGGTCATGAAGACGTTGGCCGGTTTGACGTCGCCATGGATGATGCCGCAAGCGTGCGCATGCGCGAGTGCGTCGCCAACGGCGCATGCAATGCGGATGGCTTCCGGGTGCGCGAGCCCCGCCGGCGCGCCGCGGCGCAGGACCGCCCCGAGCGTCTCGCCCGACAGGTGCTCCATGACGATGAACCAGCTCCCGCGATCGCAATCGATGTCGAAGAAACGGACGACATTCGGGTGCACGACCGCCTGGGTCTGGCGGAACTCGCGCTGCAGTCGCGCGATGCACGTGGCCCGGGAGCGCATCTCCGGGCGCAGCAGCTTGATGGCGACGCGGCGGCCATCGGCGTCCGCGGCGTCGCGACGCAGGTCAACCGCCCGCCAGACCGTCGCAGTGCCGCCGTTGCCGATCTCGGTCTCGAGTACGTAGCGGTCGCGCAGCACGTTCTCGGCGCTTGCCGGCCCCGCGACTTCATCGGCCCCTGGCACGGCCACCGGCTCCGGAGCCGGCAGCGGCCGCGTCCAGCGCGGCGCTGGAGCGAGTTCACTCGTGACCTCGTCCGCGAGGTCCTCGGTCGGGTCGGGACCGACGGGCACGGGCACGTCGATCTTCAGCAGCTGGCCGGGAAACTCAGGAAACGCGTCGTGGATGTTCGCGCTCATGCTCTTGTGAATGCGCCTTGATCGGACTGGCAGTATGCGCTTTCGGCGAGTCTGTCGAAGAGCTCGCCATGAATTCAAGCCCGGCGACGCGCACGCAGGTGTGTGCCGCGCATTATGGTAAGCACGGCTCAGTTCGTCGGCGGTGTCTCCGGCGCCGCCTCCGGCAACTGGCGCGCGTCCCGACGGAGTATTCGATCGTAGGCATCGCCGAACATGACTTCGAAACCGACCGAAGCGCCGACACAGGAGTGGCAGCGATCACCCGGCTCCGGACCGTCGGCCCAGAAAAGCTCGGCCCCGAACTCGAAGAAGAGCCAGTCACGCCAGGCCGAGCGCCGATGCGTAACGGCAATGCCGTACAGGTCCGGCTGCGCGCCATCGGTCTCGCCGCGGACATAGGCCTCGTATCGCATCGCGCGCTTGTAGTCGATCGCCTGGTACAAGGCCGGCCGTATCCGCCAGCGGACGCCCTCGGTCTTCTCGGACATGCGCACCGAGTTGCTGAGCCGAAACAGGTACTCGTGGTTCAGGACCTTGTCGATGTCGAAGGCCTGGTTCACGCCGAATCCCTCGTCGTTCTCGACGAATGCCGTCGTGCGCAGCGTCATCAGGACGCTTGGACCCACATAGATGTAGCGCCGGTAGCGCGCATTGGCATAGGGATTGAGCGGCGACTCGAGCTTCACGCCGGCGCCGAGGTCGAAGCGGCTGTCCCGCGTGCGGTGGGCGCGGTAGCCGACGCCGGCGAACCACTCGGCGGGCTCGTCGTCCGTGAACTGGCTGACCGCGGGATTGAATCCGCCGAAGCTGTCGGAGACGTATTCGTCGCGCGTCGCGCGGCCGATGGTGGCGTTGAACCGGTCGTTGATCTGGGGCAGGTTGACGCTCGCGCGGAACCGCAGGTCGACCTCGGCACCGTCCTGCTCGTCCCAGCCGAGCGTGACGCTCGCGCGGCCGTTGGACTCGTCCTCGTACTCCGAGTACTCGTTCTCGCCGCCGAACACGCGGTCCACGAATCGCGCCGTGCTGCAGACGCCGCGCTCGAGCCCGGCGCGCATGGTGTCGAGCCCCTCCGTCCCGGGTGAGGATTCGCCCTCGCAACCGCCCTTCGACTCCTGCGATTTCGCGTCAGGGGACTTCGTGTCAGCCGCCGGCGGTCCGGCGGCCTCGGCGGCCCCGGCGGCGAGTGGCAGGATGCCGAGAATCACGAGAACCGCGGTGGGCGACCTGCAGGCGGTCGCCATCGTCAGCCCGGACGCCTGTGCGAATTTGCCTCGAAGTAATGGCGCCGGCAAAGCGAGACATACCGCTCGTTGCCGCCGATCTCGACCTGCTCGCCGTCGTGCTCGACAGCGCCGTCGGCGCCGACGCGTACGACCATCGTTGCCTTGCGACCGCAATGACAGATTGTCTTCAATTCAGTCAGCTCGTCGGCCAGAGCCAGCAGGCGTGCGCTGCCCGGAAACAGTTCGCCACGGAAGTCCGTCCGAAGTCCATAACAAAGCACCGGGATCGACAACTCGTCCACGATTCTCGCAAGTTGCTCGACCTGTTCGCGCGTCAGGAACTGCGCTTCGTCGAGTAGGACGCAACTGACAGCCCGCGCTGCGTGCTCCTTGGAAATATCCGTGAAAAGGTCGGAACCGGGGGTGAAATGCAGGGCTTCGCTGGAAAGGCCGATGCGCGAATGCACCTTGCCGCCTCCCCGCTGGTCGACGCCGGCGGTGTAGACCAGCGTGCGCATGCCGCGCTCGCGGTAGTTGTGGCTCGACTGCAGGAGCGAAGTCGACTTGCCCGCATTCATCGTCGAGTAATAGAAATAGAGCTTCGCCACTAGTAGAGCAGCTTGATCTCGCGCAGCCGCTCGCGCAGGTAGTCGTCCGCGAGGATCGGCTGCGGATAGCGGTCGGGGTTGCCCGGCGTCACGCAGCCCGGCAGGGTCGCGATCGGGAAGTCGGAATTGAAATGGAGGAAGAATGGCATCGAGTAGCGCGGGCGATTCACCCGCTCGCCGCTCGGGTTCACGACGCGATGGGTCGTCGAGGGCAGCACGTGGTTCGTCAGCCGCTGCAGCATGTCGCCGACGTTGCAGACGAGCGTTCCCGGCGGCGGATTGACCGGCAGCCACCGGCCATTGCGATCGAGCAGCTCGAGGCCGCCCTCCTCCGCGCCGAGCAGGAGCGTGATCACGTTGATGTCCTCGTGTGCGCCCGCGCGTACGCCGGTCGCACCCGGCTCAAGCGGCGGGTAGTGGATCACGCGCAGCACGCTGTTGCCCTCGCCGACCTTGTCGTCGAACCAGTGGCGCTCGAGTCCGAGGTAGGTCGCGATCGCCTCCAGGAGTTTCCGGCCCATGCGGTCGAATGCGTCCCAGAGTTCGAGCGCCGCCCGCCTGAATTCGGGGTCGCCCTCGATCCAGACGTTGTCCGGCATCGACGGCCGGTAGCGGTGGCCGGGCGGCAGCTCGCGCCCGATCTGCCAGAATTCCTTCAAGTCGTGGTGCGCGGCGCCTTTCGCGGTCTCGACGCCAAAGGGCGTGTACCCGCGGGCGCCTCCGATGCCGGGCACGCGATAGCGGTCCTTAATTGCGGCATCCTGGCTAAAGAACTTCTTGAACCGGCCGAGGCAGCCGTCGATGGATGACTGCGGCAGTTCATGGTCCCCGACGACCGCGAATCCGTAGCGCTCGAAACTGCCCGCGAAGTGCGCAACGAACGCAGCCGGGTCCCGCGTCGCGAGCTTGTAGCTGACAGGTTCGATCGCGTCGGCCACGTTCAGCGGAAGGCTGCGAGGATCCTGTCGAGCTTCGCCGATCCCGGGCAGAGCCGCGAGTACGGCACGGCATTCAGAGATTCCTCGGCCGTGCCGTGCTGCGCATGGAAATCCCGGCGCGACTCGTCGACGTAGATGAGGCCCGTCACGTACTCGTTCTTCATGGCGCGTTCCTGTACGTAGGCAGCGGCCTGCGCCCGGTCGGTCGGGTCGTAGGCCGGATCGAGCTTGCGCAGCACGACGTTGCTGCCGTCGTGCATCGGGACGGACACGGCCTCGCCCGGCGCGTACTGGACGCGGATCTCCTGCTTCGGCGCGATGTAGTCGGCGGCGACCGGCGTCTCGCTGTGCTCGCGCACGTAGGCGTAGCTCTTGGTCGAACCCTCGTGATCGTTGAAGGTCACGCAGGGCGACAGCACGTCGATGATCGCGAAGCCCCGGTGAGCCAGGCCGGCCTGGATCAGCGGAACGAGCTGCTCCTTGTCGCCGGAGAAGCTCCTCGCGACGAACGAGGCCCCGAGCGCAAGCGCCAGCAGGACCGGGTCGATCGGCTGCTGTTCGTTGGCCTCGCCCTTCTTCGACTTCGAGCCGATGTCCGCGGATGCCGAGAACTGGCCCTTGGTCAGCCCGTAGACGCCGTTGTTCTCGAGGATGTACACCATGTTCAGGTTCCGCCGGATCGCGTGCGCGAGCTGGCCGAGGCCGATCGACAGCGAGTCCCCGTCGCCCGACACGCCGATGTAGCGCAGGTGGCGATTCGCCGCGTTGGCCCCGGTCGCGATCGACGGCATGCGGCCGTGCACGGCATTGAAGCCGTGCGCGCCGGCGACGAAGTAAGCGGTCGTCTTGGAAGAGCAGCCGATGCCGGAGAGCTTCACGACGCTCTGCGGCGGCAACGCGAGCTCGAAGCAGGCCTGCACGATCGCGGCCGTGACGGAGTCGTGGCCGCAACCGGCGCAGAGCGTCGACATGCTGCCTTCGTAGTCGCGGCGATTGAGCCCGAGTACGTTCCGCTGCAATCCCGGATTCGCAACCTTCGGCTTGGCGATGAAGCTCATGCGGCGACTTCCTTGTCGAGCGCCTTGTTGACGCCGTCGACGATGGTGGCCGCCGACATCGGCAGGCCGTTGTAATGCAGGATCGAGCGCAGCTTCTTCTTGTCCACCGCGGTTTCCATCGTCAGCAGCGCGCGCAGCTGTGCATCGCGATTCTGCTCGACGATGAAAATCGTCTGGTGCGCCGCCAGGAATTCCTCGACCTCCGCCCCGAACGGAAACCCGCGCACGCGCAGGTAATCGATCGAGACTCCGGACTTGCGAAGCGCGGCGAGCGCCTCGCGAACCGGGGCGTCGCAGGACCCGAGGCTCACGATCGCGGCCGCGGAGCCGCGTCCATCCGCGACCGCGGCCGGCACGTACTGCGCGGCCGTCTTGAACTTCCGCGTGAGCCGGTCGAGCACGTCCTGGTACTCGGCGGAATCCTCGGTATACGCGCCGAAGCGGCTGTGGCCCGAGCCGCGCGTGAAATACGACGCCTTCGGGCTGATGCCCGGCAGCGTCCGGTATGGAATGCCGTCGCCGTCCGGGTCGAGGTAGCGCTGGAACTTCTCGATGCCCGCGACCTGCTCGGGCGTCAGCAT
>DATBSX010000043.1:0-2438 GCA_036559565.1 Steroidobacteraceae bacterium
CGTAGCCGGACTCGACCGCGATCACCGCCTGCACCAGGTACGGATCGAGGCCGTTGTCGCGCGCGTTGCGCGTCACGAGCGGCTGGAACCTCGCGACGTTCGGATGGCCGTCGATGCGCTTCCAGATCGCGTGCTCGCGGACCGCGTCGAGCGGCGTCATCGCGGCCGCTTCGGGTTTCGGCGCCGCCGGGACCGGGTCGAGGCTCGAGCGGCCCTTGAAGTAGAGCTGGTAGCGCTCGTCGAGCTTCTCGTTCGCGAAGTGCGGCTTGCCGGTCTCGTCGACGTACGCCCACAGGTCGGCGCGCACGGCCGGCGCGGCGAGCAGCAGGGCGAGTAGCACGAGGAAGAGGCGGACGGTCATCGGCGGCGGCGAAAAGTCGGACCAGGATCGGACCCCGCGGGGCGTCGGGCGTTCATCTTGACGAGCGTTCAATACCGTCTATACTTACGGTAACCGCATATCCATACGGTCTTTCCCATGATGCGTCGCCGGTCCCCCGCGCTTCCCTTCCACCATCTCGCGTCCGATCCGGACGCGCCGGCCGAGGCCCCCCGGCTGACCGCGCGGCAGCAGCAGATCCTCGACTGGATCCGCGCCCATATCGAGACGGCCGGGATGCCGCCGACGCGCGCCGAGATCGCCGCGGGGCTGGGCTTCTCGACGGCGAGCTCGGCCGAGGACCACCTGCAGGCGCTCGCGAAGAAGGGGGCGATCGAGCTCATGGCCGGGACGTCGCGGGGCTTGAGGCTCCGCGACCTGCCCGGGATGCCGATCCAGGGCACGCTGCCGCTGGTCGGGCGCGTCGCCGCCGGCCACCCGATCCTCGCGGCCGAGCACATCGAAGGCCGCTATCGGATCGATCCTACGTTGTTTTCGCCGTCCGCCGACTTCCTGTTGCGCGTGCGCGGCGCGAGCATGCAGGACGCGGGCATCCTCGACGGCGATCTGCTGGCCGTGCACAAGACGGCCGAGGCGCGGTCGGGCCAGGTCGTGGTCGCGCGGCTCGGCGACGAGGTGACCGTCAAGCGCCTGAAACGTCGCGGGCGTGACATCGTGCTCCTGCCCGAGAACGCGGCATTCGCGCCGATCGAGGTCGATCCCGCGAAGACGTCGTTCTCGATCGAGGGCATCGGCGTCGGACTCGTGCGCGCCGCGCGAGCGCTCTAGAAGCGCCCTTTCCATGGCAATTTTCGAGCTCTTTTCTTTCTGTCGAAACATGGCGACCCGAACCGTTACCACCGCTGCTTCCCGCCCGCTGCCGCTGCGTCTCGAGGACCTGCCCAACGTGGGCCCGGCCATCGCGACCGATCTCCGCCGCCTGGGCATCGGCGCGCCCGACGAGCTGCGCGGCCGCGATCCCTACATGCTCTATCACGACCTGTGCCGCGCGACGCACTCGCTGCACGACCCGTGCGTGCTCGACACGTTCATCGCGGTCGTGCGCTACGTCGACGGCGGCCCCGCGAAGCCGTGGTGGCACTACACGCCCGAGCGCAAGCGGCTGTTCCGCGGCACCGCGAAGGCTCCCCGATCCTCCTCCTGTTGAGGTGCTTGAACGGCGGGCGCGCCCTCCCCTTCGGGCGCGCCCGCCGACCTTTTTCCTCGCGATGGAAAATCTTCTCTACGGCATGCAGGGCTCCGGTTCCGCCGCGATCGAGGCGGCGCTCGAGCTCGCGCGCGTGCCCTACCGCATCGTCGAGACGGCGAGCGCGCCCGGCGCCTCGCCGTCAAGGGTCGGGCGCGCGAGCGCACCTCGCCGCCCACCGTCCCGCGCTGCACGCGACGATCGCGCGCATCGAGTCCCATCCGGTGATCGCGCCGGTGTTCGCGCGCCACTGGCCCGTGAAAACCTGAAAGGAAAGGACAAGCCATGAGCGTCAAGACCACGCCCGACGGCTACCACAGCGTCACGCCTTACCTCATCGTGAAGGGTGCCGCGAAGGCGCTCGACTTCTACGCGCGCGCGTTCGGCGCGAAGGAGAAATTCCGGCTGCCGATGGGCGACATCATCGGCCACGCGGAGATCGTCATCGGCGACTCGCACGTCATGATCGCCGACGTGATGGACGACGGCCACAAGGACCCGCGCAAGCTCGGCGGCACGCCGGTGAGCCTCATGATCTACACGAGCGACGCCGACGCGATGTTCAAGCGCGCGATCGCCGCGGGCGCGAAGCAGCTCAAGCCCGTCGAGAACCAGTTCTACGGCGACCGCACCGGCGTGCTCGAGGACCCGTTCGGCCACGTGTGGTCGATCGCGACGCACGTCGAGGACGTCTCCGACGAGGAAATCCGCCGTCGCATGGCCGCGATGCCCGGATGATCTCCGCCGCCGCCGCGCTCGCCGCCCGCCTCGCGCATCCCGCGATCTGGCGCGGCGGCGACTGCGCGCCCGAGCCCGCGAGCGTGCCGACCGGGCACGCCGCGCTCGACGCGG
>DATBSX010000044.1:0-3041 GCA_036559565.1 Steroidobacteraceae bacterium
ACGTGCACGCCGTCGAAGTCGATGTGCGACTTCGCGATCGTCGCCGACCCGCGAATGTCGTCGAAGCGCACTTCGGCGCCGCCCGGCGACACGATCATGAGCCGGGTCACCGTGGCGTCGTCGAGGACGACGCGCAGCCACCCCGGCATGAACGACGGCGGCTTGGGCGGACCCATGACGGGATGCAATTTGACCGTCGCGTCCGCGACCTGGACGTTCTCCGCAGAGATCCGCCCGCCTAGGATTTCGAGCGGTTCGTAATCGGCTTCGAGGCCGGTGATCCGGATCGACGCGCGCGGGTGCTCGATCGCGATACTTGCCACACGAAGCGGCCCGATGAGGCGCCCCGCCGCGCCCTCGACGTGGATCGACACGCTGCCGAGCGACTCGGCGAGGACAACGGCGCGCCTGAGACCCGCTTCCGTCGTGACGAGCCAGGTGCCGAAGGCGATGACGGCGAGGAGCAGGAACGCGAATCCCGCGAGCAGCCATCGAACCCACTTTCGCGCCGGCCATCGCATCTCAGAACTCCGGCGTGAAATTGATGTGCAGCCTCGGGCCGCGATCCGATTCCGAGATGGACTGCGCGACGTCGAGGCCGACGCTGAGGAAAGGCAGCCTGTAGCGCAGGCCGATGCCGACCGAATATTCCAGCGGATCGCCGAACTTGTTGAAGGCGTTGCCCGCGTCCATGAAGACCGCGCCGACCAGGTTCTTCGGCAGGTCGCGCTGGAACTCGACGGTCGCGGTCAGGAGGTGGCGCCCGCCGACCTTGGCGCCGTTCGCATCCACCGGCGAGAGCTCCTCGTAGCCGTAGCCGCGCACGCTGTTGTCGCCTCCCGCGAAGAAGCGGTAGTTCGCGGGCAGCTCCTCGAAATCGCCGACGGCGCTTGCGCCGATCTCGCCGCGCAGGAACAGGTGCCACTTGTCGGCCAGCTTGAAGCGGTGCTCGTCGCGCACGTCCACGCGCGTGAAGTTCGTGTCGGAACCGAGCGTGTCGGTCGAGGCAAGCACCTCCACCTGGAAGCCGCGCGGCACGGTGTTGACGCCGAGGAAGTCCGGCGGCAGGCGTGCAAAGGTGATGCCGGGCACGAGCAGCGCCGTCCGGCTGCGGTCCACGAGCGTCGAGTTGCCGGACATGGTCGTGACCGTGTCCTCGGTCTGGTCCAGCGTGACCGAGAGCACGCGCTGCCATTTCCGCCGCACCTGAGTGAGGCCCACCTTGAACGTGGCGCCCTCGGTCTCGACGTCCGCGTTCTGTTCGCGGAATACGCGGAGCTGATAGGAAAGCTTCTCGAGCGCGGGGTCGGACCAGGGGACGATGTAGGTCAGGGTGGCGGAGTCGTCGACGTCGGAGGCGCGGAGCTCGGCATGCATGCGATGGCCGCTCGGGTTGAGGCGCCGGTCCTCCCAGCCGAGCGTGCCGCGGGGGCCCGTGTCCGTGCCATAGCCGACGCCAATCCTGTAGACATTGCGCCGGTTCGGCTCGGACGTGATGCGCACCGCCGCGACCTTGTTCTTGCGGTCGCGCTCCTCCGGCAGCACCTCGACGATCGAGAAGTACTGCGAGTCGTCGAGTGCGAACTGCGTGCGCAGCAGCGACTCCGCGTCGTACCAGTCGCCTTCCTGGTAGCGCAGGTAGCGGCGCACGAGCTCAGGCCGGAGCGAGCTCTGCTCGATCGTCGTCGGCCCGAAGCGGTAGCGCTCGCCGGTCTCGAGCGTGATGTAGGCGCGCGCGGTGTGCGTCGCGGGCTCCACGATGAGCTCGCCGCGCGTGAATCCCGCGTCGAGATACCCGTGGGCGAGTGCGCTGCGCAGGAGGTCGCCTTTCAGCTGGTCGTAGGCGACGTGGCTCAGCTGCTCTCCCGTCCGCAGCGCCGAGCGCGCAATGACGTCACGCAGGAAAGGCTCGTCCTTCCCGTTCCCGGTGATGGACACCTGCTGCTCTGCGAGGGTGACGGGCGTTCCCGGCTTGATCGTCACCTTCACGTGCCAGCCGTCCCCGGACTCCGTGAGCTCGGTCGTGACGTCGGGCTCGTAGTAGCCGAAGGGCCGAAGCGCGGTGCGGGCCTCGTTCGGGGCGCGCTGCGCGAGGCGGCCCACCATTTCCGCGTCGAGGTCCTTCAAGGCTGCGAGGCGATGCAGGCTCGACAGCGCCCTCACATTCTCCAGGAGCGGACCCTCCACGCCCACGAACTCGACGTCGATGCGCGGCTTTTCGTCCTTGGCGTGCGCCAGCGGCGCGGCGAGGAACGCCAGGCACAGGGCGGCAAGGATGGAGCGCAGCATGAAAAATCAGACCCGGCGCCGGCGCCAGCGTTGCAGCGCCCAGGCGCCGCCGCCGACGATCGCCGCGAACGCGATAGCCGGGAGTACAAACGCAATGGCGGAGAGCAGCGCTGAGCCGGCGAGTTCCGCGGTCGCGTACACCGGGTTGCCGAGCCCGCCCGACGCCGCGCCGGTCTTGGCGCGCCCGACGGCATTCAGCGCGTGCCCCGCGGTCGCGAGCGCGCCTCCCGCGGCGATCGCGGTGAACCAGCGCAGCCACTCCGGCAGCCCCACCATCACGCCGGCGGCGGCGACGATCCCGGCGCCGACGGCGACGGGCGCGCCGATGAGGTCGAGCGCGTGGTCGACGCCCGGGATGTAGTACGCCGCGATTTCCGTGATGGTCGCGATGGAAAGCGCGACCAGGACAACCGGATCGCCGAGCCAGTCGAAGCCGCGCGCGGGCTCGACATAGCCGAAATGAATCGCGAGTCCCGCGGCGAGCAGCGGCACGAATGCGCGGAATCCGGCCGCCGCGGCGAGCGCGAGGCCGGTCGCGACCGACAGCAGGATGCTCAGGGGCCCAGCCATTCCTGGATCAGGCGATACGCGATCGACTGCGAGAACGGCATCATCGAGCCGCCCTTGAGCTCGTCGCGATGAAACCAGCGCGCATCCTCGAGTTCGCGGTCGCGCAGGCGGATCTCCGTCGTCAGCGCCACGGCGCGAAAGCCCAGCATCAGCGAGCGCGGGAAGGGCCAGGGCTGCGACGA
>DATBSX010000045.1:0-2571 GCA_036559565.1 Steroidobacteraceae bacterium
CGGGGCATTGCAAGAACATCGCCGTGACGCTTCACAAGGACGGCTCGGTGACCGTCGAGGACGACGGCCGCGGCATGCCGGTCGACATCCACCCGAAAGAAAAGGTGAGCGGCGTCGAGCTGATCCTGACCCGCCTGCACGCCGGCGGAAAATTTTCGGACAAGAGCTACGAACAGGCCGGGGGACTGCACGGCGTCGGCGTCTCGGTCGTCAATGCGCTCTCGAAGCACCTCGAATGCAACGTGCGCCGCGACGGCCGCGAATGGAACATCGGTTTCCGCGACGGCAAGGTGGTTTCGAAGCTGGAGGCGGTCGGCACGGCCAAGCGCGGACAGACGGGAACGACAGTCCGGTTCTGGCCCGATCCGTCATTCTTCGACTCGGAGAACATCTCGGCGCCGCGGCTGAAGCATGTGCTGAAGGCCAAGGCCGTGCTCTGCCCGGGCCTGCGGATGAAGCTCACGGTCGAGGCGAGCGGCGAAACCGAGGAGTGGTACTTCACCGGGGATCTCGGCGCCTACCTCGTCGAGCAGCTGGGCAAGGCCGACCGGTTGCCGGAAGAGCCGTATGCGGGTCACGTCAAGGGCGGCGGCGAGAGCGCCGACTGGGCCTTCTGCTGGGCGCCCGACGCAACCGAGCCCGTCGCCGAGAGTTACGTCAACCTGATCCCGACGCCGCAAGGCGGCACGCACGTGAATGGCCTGCGATCCGGCGCGACCGACGCGGTGCGCGAATTCTGCGAGTTCCGCAACCTCGTGCCGCGCGGCCTCAAGCTCGCGCCCGAGGATGTCTGGATGGGCGTCGCCTTCGTGCTCTCGGTTCGCATGCCGAATCCGCAGTTCGCGGGCCAGACCAAGGAGAAGCTGTCGTCGCGCGAGTCCGCGGCCTTCGTCTCCGGCGTGGTGAAGGACGCTTTCGCACTCTGGCTCAACCAGCATCCGGAGGCCGGCGAGAGAATCGCGCAGTTCGCGATCGGCAATGCGCAGGAGCGAACCAAGGCCGCCGCGCGGGTCACCCGCAAGCGCATCACGAGCGGGCCGGCGCTGCCGGGCAAGCTCGCCGACTGCACGCTGCAGGAGCCGGAGCGTTGCGAACTGTTCCTGGTGGAGGGCGACTCGGCCGGCGGGTCCGCCAAGCAGGCGCGCGACCGCTCGTTCCAGGCGGTCATGCCGCTGCGCGGCAAGATCCTGAACACCTGGGAGGTCGAAGCCGCCGACGTCCTCGCGTCGCAGGAAGTACACGACATCACGACCGCGCTCGGGGTCGACGCTGGCTCCGCGGACCTCTCTGGCCTGCGCTATCACAAGATCTGCATCCTGGCGGACGCCGATTCGGACGGCGCGCACATCGCGACACTGCTCTGCGCGCTGTTCCTGCGCCACTTCCGGCCGCTGGTGCTGGCCGGTCACGTGTTCGTTGCGATGCCGCCGCTGTTTCGCATCGACGTGGGCAAGAACGTGTACTACGCGCTCGGCGAGCACGACAAGAACGGCACGCTCGACATGATCCAGGCCGAGGGCATCCGTGGCAAGCCGGTGATCACGCGCTTCAAGGGCCTCGGCGAGATGAGCCCGCTGCAGCTTCGCGAGACGACCATGTCGCCCGACACGCGCCGCCTCGTGCAGCTGACCATTGACGCGAAGGATGGCGCCGACCAGCTGATGGACATGCTGCTCGCGAAGAAGCGCGCCTCCGATCGCCGCGACTGGCTCGAGAGCAAGGGCAACCTGGCGACGGTCTGAGCATGAAAGAGCAGGCACTCGACTTCGAAGGCATCGAGCGGCAACCGCTTCGCACCTTTACCGAGAAAGCGTACCTCGACTACTCGATGTACGTGATCCTCGACCGCGCGCTGCCCCAGCTCGCGGACGGGCTGAAGCCCGTGCAGCGGCGCATCGTCTTCGCGATGAGCGAACTCGGTCTGGCCGCGGGTGCGAAGCACAAGAAGTCGGCGCGGACGGTCGGCGACGTCATCGGCAAGTACCACCCGCACGGCGATTCCGCCTGCTACGAGGCGATGGTGCTGATGGCCCAGGATTTCTCCTACCGTTACCCGATCGTGGACGGGCAGGGGAACTGGGGATCGACCGACGATCCGAAGTCTTTCGCGGCGATGCGGTACACCGAATCGCGCCTGCGCCCGTACGCGCACGTGCTGCTGTCCGAACTCGGCCAGGGCACGGCCGACTGGCAGCCGAACTTCGACGGCACGCTGGACGAGCCGAAGCTCCTGCCGGCGCGCCTGCCGAACGTGCTCCTGAATGGCACGCAGGGAATCGCGGTCGGCATGGCGACCGACATCCCTCCGCACAACCTGCGCGAAGTGGCGGCCGCATGCATTCACCTGCTCGACGATCCGGACGCATCGCCGGCCGAACTCTGCAAGCACGTCCAGGGGCCCGATTTTCCGACTGGCGCCGAGATCGTGACCCCGAAAAGCGAGTTGCGCGCGATGTACAAGACTGGCAACGGCAGCTTCCGGGCGCGCGCGGTCTTCGAAATGGAGGACGGCGAAGTCGTCGTGACCGCACTGCCCTATCAGGTCTCCGGCTCGAAGGTGCTCGAGCAGAT
>DATBSX010000046.1:0-2996 GCA_036559565.1 Steroidobacteraceae bacterium
ACCCGCTCGTGCAGCGCGCGGCCGAGCAGCCGGTTCTCGATCGTATGGCCGAGCGCCGCGACGCCCTGTTCCTCGGCGGTGAGGATGGCGGTACCGAAGCTGCCGCGCTCGGACACGTGGATGCGGCGGATCGGCGTCGCCTGGTTCGCAATCCCGGCCCAGGCGCCGATGCCCTCGAGCACCCGCCGGCTGCCATTCGACAGCGCGGTCGTGCGGGAATCAAAACTCGGCTGCGCTGCGGAAGCCGGCAGCACCGGCTCGATCACGGCCACGTCGAGCGGCAGCTCCGAAAGCGCCGCCGCGAGCGAGAGGCCGACCATGCCGCCGCCGGCGATGGCGACGTCGCAGCGGAAGGACTTCGGCGTGCTCACGCGGCCGCCATCAGGCGCTCGATCTCGTCCGGATCCGTCGGCATGCCCGCGGTCAGTACCTCGGGCTCGCCCTCGGTGACGACCACGTCGTCCTCGATGCGCACGCCAATGCCCCGCCATTCGCGCCGCACGCCCTTCGCGTTCGGCGCGATGTAGATCCCGGGCTCGATCGTCGTGACCATCCCGGGCTCGAGCAGCCGCCACTGGTCGGCGACCTTGTACTCGCCGACGTCGTGCACATCCATGCCGAGCCAGTGGCCGGTGCGGTGCATGAAGAACTGACGGTAGGCGCCGTCCTTGATGAGTTTCGGCACGCGGCCCTTGAGCAGGCCGATGCGCACCAGCCCCTGCGTGATCGCACGCACGGCCGCCTCGTGCGGCTCGTTCCAGTGGGCGCCCGCGCGGACCTTAGAGATCGCCGCCTTCTGCGCCTCGAGCACGATCTCGTAGATCGCGCGCTGACGGCGGCTGTAGCGCCCGCCGACGGGGAGCGTCCGGGTGACATCCGAGGCGTAGTAGTCGAACTCGCAACCCGCGTCGATGAGGAGGAGTTCCCCTTCCTGCATCTGCCGGCTGTTCTCGCGGTAATGCAAAACGCAGGCGTTCGGTCCGCTGCCGACGATCGGGTAGTAGGAGATGTCGGCCCGCCGGCGGTGGAACTCGTGCAGGATCTCCGCCATCACCTCGTATTCCATGGACCCCGGCATGGCGGCGCCGAGCGCCCGCCGGTGTGCGGCGCAGGCGATGGTGGCCGAGCGGCGCATGGACACGAGCTCCGCCCGGCTCTTGGTGAGGCGCATCTCGTGCAACGGGTGGTCGAGCGCGACGAACTCGTGCGGCGTGCGCATGCCGTGCTTGCCCTGGGACCGCAGGCGGTTCACCCAGCCGATCACGCGCTTGTCGAATTCCGGGTGCGTGCCCATCGTGTAGAAGACTCGCGAACAGCGTTCGAGCAGGCCGGGCAGGATCTCGTCGATGTCGCTGACCGGAAAGGCATCGTCGGCGCCGAACTCCTCGACCGCGCCTTCCGGACCTGCACGCGCGCCGTCCCAGGCCTCGCGCGCCGGGTCGCGGTCGCGCACGAACAGGACGAACTCCCCCTGCGGGCGGCCGGGAATCAGGACCGCGACCGCCTCGGGCTCCGCAAACGCGGTCAGGTAATAGAAGTCGCTGTCGGGACGGTAGTTGTACTCGACGTCGTTGTTGCGGGTGCGCACCGGGGCTGCGGGCAGGATCGCGATGGCGTCGCGTCCCATGTGGCGCATCAGCAGGCGCCGGCGCTTCGCAAATTCATCCCTGCGCATGGGCCCTCGCCTGCGCGAGCTCGTCAAAGCTCAGTTGCGCGCCCGCGCGCACGAACTCGAAGAGCTCGATGAAATCCGCCTCGCCGGCGTCGGCATCCCGCCCCGGCTCGAGCTCGGCGCGTGCGATGTCCGTCAGGTCGCGCAGGAACTCGCTGAGGTTGGCCTCTTTCAGGATATCGCTTCCCAGGCTGCCGGAGCCGATGCCGTACAAGAATCCGTCGCACCAGGCGGCAAGCGCAGCGACGCGCTCGGACAGCGGGGTTTCATCGTCCGGGATGGCGGGTGAAAAGCTGAAGTCCAGCGAACGCAATGCGTCCAGTGTCTCCTCTTGCGCAGCCAGCAATCCTTCCGGCGGTGCGCGATCGGAGACCCGGGCGCCGGAGTCCTCCACGAGGTCCGCGATCCATGCCCTGGCGTCATAGGCCGGGCGCACGCACAAGGCTCCGCAAAGGATGCCATGTGCCTCGGCCGCATCGAAGGCGATATCCAGCCCTTCGAGGGCGGACTGAATCTCCCGGTGCGTCATGCCCCAAACGGTAGCAGTAATCGGCGGGTCGTGGCAGCATTGGGGCCATGGACGAGTCCAGCAAACCCGGACTGGAACGCGAGTTCAAGCGCCTCGAACGCCGCCTTGACGAGCTGGTCGGCGTGGTCGCGCAGCTCAAGGAAGAGAACAAGGCGCTGCGCCAGCGCCAGGACACGCTCTCCGCCGAACGGGCGACGCTGATGCAGAAGAACGAGCAGGTGCGGGCCCGCGTCGAAGCGATGATCGGGCGGCTGAAGGCCATGGAGAGCGGCGCATGAACAGCGACCCCAGCCGGATCAGCGTGAAGATCCTCGAGAAGGAGTACCACGTCACCTGTCCCGTGGACGAGCGCCCGGCGCTGATCGACTCCGCGGAATACCTCAACCGCAAGATGCGCGAGATCCGCGACAGCGGCAAGGTGATCGGCCTCGATCGCATCGCCGTCATGGCCGCCCTCAATATCGTCAACGAGCTGCTCCAGTCGCGCGGCCATGACGCAGGGGTCGAGACCGACCTCGCGGCGCGGATCAAGGCCATGCGCGAGCGCGTCGAATCCGCGCTGACCCGCAGCCAGCTCGGCAATTGAATGATCGCGACTCGCGCCGGATGCGCGAGCGCCCACGGTTTGGCGCCACCTGCAGTGTTCGATTTGGACCTGGGAACCTCTCGACCCTAATGTGAAAAACCCAGGAGCCTGGCTTAGCGGCAGTATTGTGCAAGTCCGCCTCGTTGCGGAAAGCCTTAAGTGCCACGGCCTGCTCCACTTGTTGCTCCGGATCGAGAGCAGCGGTCTAA
>DATBSX010000047.1:0-7775 GCA_036559565.1 Steroidobacteraceae bacterium
GCCGAGCTTGCCTTCAGTGCCCACTTCGCGCGCGACACGCGTCACCTCGGCCGCGAAGCCGTTCAGCTGGTCCACCATCGTGTTGACGGTGTTCTTGAGCGCGAGGATCTCGCCCTTGACGTCCACCGTGATCTTGCGCGACAGGTCGCCGCGGGCAATGGCGGTCGCGACCTCCGCGATGTTGCGCACCTGGCCCGTGAGGTTGCCGGCCATCGAGTTCACGTTGTCGGTCAGGTCCTTCCAGGTGCCGGCGACGCCGGGGACGATGGCCTGGCCACCCAGTTTTCCCTCGGTACCCACCTCGCGCGCGACGCGCGTGACCTCGGCGGCGAAGCCGTTCAGCTGGTCCACCATCGTGTTGATGGTCTCCTTCAGCTGCAGGATTTCGCCGCGCACGTCCGCTGTAATCTTTCGCGACAAGTCGCCGCGCGCGACGGCCGTCGTCACCTCGGCAATGTTGCGCACCTGGGCAGTCAGGTTGCCCGCCATCGAGTTCACGTTGTCGGTGAGGTCCTTCCAGGTGCCCGCAACGCCCGGCACGTGCGCCTGGCCGCCCAGTTTTCCCTCGGTGCCCACTTCGCGCGCGACGCGCGTCACTTCCGCCGCGAAGCCGTTCAGCTGGTCCACCATCGTGTTGACGGTCTGCTTCAGCTCGAGGATCTCGCCCTTCACGTCGACGGTGATCTTGCGCGACAGGTCGCCGCGCGCGACGGCCGTCGTCACCTCGGCGATGTTGCGCACCTGGGCGGTCAGGTTGCTCGCCATGGAGTTGACGTTGTCGGTCAGGTCCTTCCAGGTGCCGGCGACGCCCGGCACGTGCGCCTGGCCGCCGAGGGCGCCTTCGGTGCCCACCTCGCGCGCGACGCGCGTGACCTCGGCCGCGAAGCCGTTCAGCTGGTCCACCATCGTGTTGATGGTCTCCTTCAGCTGCAGGATTTCCCCGCGCACATCGGCGGTGATCTTGCGGGACAGGTCGCCGCGCGCCACGGCCGTCGTCACCTCGGCGATGTTTCGCACCTGCGCCGTGAGGTTGCTCGCCATCGCGTTGACGTTGTCGGTGAGGTCCTTCCAGGTGCCGGCGACACCGGGGACGATGGCCTGGCCGCCCAGTTTTCCCTCGGTACCTACCTCGCGAGCCACGCGCGTCACTTCGGAGGCGAACGACCGCAGCTGGTCCACCATCGTGTTGATGGCTTCCTTGAGCTGCAGGATCTCGCCGCGCACGTCGACGGTGATCTTGCGGGAGAGGTCGCCGCTCGCGACGGCGATCGTGACCTCGGTGATGTTGCGGACCTGATCGGTCAGGTTGCTCGCCATGGAGTTGACGTTATCGGTCAGGTCCTTCCAGACGCCGCTGACTTCCCGGGCCTGGGCCTGGCCGCCCAGCTTGCCCTCGGTGCCCACCTCGCGCGCCACACGAGTGACTTCCGAGGTGAAGACGGTCATCTGCTGGATCATCGTGTTGACGATGGAGGCCGAGCGCAGGAACTCGCCTTCGAGCGGACGGCCGGCCACTTCCAGCGGCATCTTCTGCGAGAGATCGCCCTTCGCGACGGCGGCGATCGTTCGCGTCACTTCCGTCGTCGGCCAGAGCAGGTCGTCGACGAGCGTATTGAAGGAGCGCTCCATTTCCGCCCAGGCGCCGTGACGCCCGCCAATGGCCATCCGGTGACGTGTCTTGCCTTCGCGGCCTACGACCTGGCCGCTGCGCTCGAGCTCGCGGCAGAGGAGCTGGTTCGAACTGACGATTTCGTTGAATGTATCCGCGATCTTGCCGGCGTAGCCCACCTGGTCGCCGGGCAGCCGCACGGAAAAGTCCCCGTCGCGCACGGCCTGGAGCGCGCGCAACAGGTCGCGCTGGTTGAGCGGGGCATCGGCGGGCGGGCTTCCGGCGCGGGCGGTTCGCCGGACTTGCTCTGGATTGCGCATGAGCCCCCTCGTAACGCGACGACACGTGTTCGCGGATTATTGCCAAGAGGAACGAGACAAGGCTGTAGGAGAATGCCTACATTCGGGCAGACGGAGATTCAGGTCGCCCTTTTTCCTAGAACTGCAATTCGTCCGGCCGCAGCCCGAGCTTTTCCAGCCTCCGGTACATCGCACTGCGGGAAAGCCCGAGCGCTTCGGCGGCCGCGGGCACGCTGCCGCCGTTCCTCTTGATCGCCGACCGGATCAGCGCCCGTTCGGCATCCTCGAGGCTCATTTCCTCGAGCGACGGCGGCCCGGCCTTGCCCGCCGACAATCGAAGGTCCGCAACGCCGACCTCAGCGCCGCCCGCCAGCAGCAGGCTGCGCTCGACGACACTGTTGAGCTCGCGCACGTTGCCCGGCCAGGCGTACTGCTGCAGCGCCGCGAGCGCCGCCACGTCGAAACCCGTCACGGCCCGCGCGTACTGCGCCGCCTTCTTCGCCAGCTGCGCGTTCGCAAGCTCGAGGATCTCCTCGCGCCGCTCGCGCAGTGGCGGCAGCCGGATCTCGACGGTGTTGATGCGAAAAAGGAGGTCTTCGCGGAAGCGCCCATCCTTGATCATCGCCGGCATGTCGGCATTCGTCGCCGAGATCACGCGGACATTCGCGCGCTGGGTGCGCGAGGAGCCGACGCGCTCGTACTCGCCGGTCTCCAGCGCGCGCAGCAGCCGCGCCTGCTGCGCGGGCGGGACGTTTCCGATCTCGTCGAGGAACAGCGTGCCGCCGTCGGCCAGCTCGAATCTACCCGCCCGGTCCGCCTTGGCGTCCGTGAAGGCGCCTTTCACGTGCCCGAACATCTCGCTCTCGAACACGGTTTCCGGCAGGCCGCCCGCATTCACCGCGATGAACGATTTTTCCGCGCGGTGGGACCAGTCGTGCATCAGCTTCGCGAGCAGGCTCTTGCCGGTGCCTGGCTCGCCGGTGATCAGCACGCTGGCGTCCGAGCGCGCGACCTGCCGGGCCAGCCGCACGACTTCCTGCATCGGCCGCGAAGTCGCGACGAGATTCGTCCCATCGCTCGCGCGCAGCAGCGCATTCTCGTCGGCGAGGCGGCGGCCGCGCTGGCGCGCCTCGGCGAGCTGCACCTGGTTCCGCAGCACGCTGAGCAGCCGCTGGTTGTTCCAGGGCTTCTCGAGGAAGTCGTTGGCGCCGTTTCGCATCGCCTTCACGGCGACCTCGACCGAGGCCCAGGCCGTCATGACGATGACGGGAAGCTCGGGATGCAGGCGGTGGAGCTGCTCGACGAGCGCGACGCCCTCTTCGCCGGAGGTGGTGTCGCGCGAGTAGTTGAGGTCGACGAGCGCGACATCCACGTGCTCTCGCGCCGTGATGTCGAGCACGCCGGCCGGCGACGATGCCGTTGCGACCTCGAATCCCTCGCGCTTCAGCAGGAGCTTCAGGGCGGAGAGGATATCCGCCTGGTCATCCGCAACGAGTATGCGCGGCTGCATCAGGCGGATCGTGCATGGCCTTCACTCGTAGCGCAATGCCGCCGCCGGGTCCACCTTCAGCGCGCGGCGCGTGGGCGTCAGCGTGGCAAGGATCGCGACGAGGATCATCAGGCCGACGACCATCGCGTAGATGCCCGGGTCATACGGGCTCACTTCGCCCAGGATGTCGCCGAGGCCGCGGCCCATGAGCGGCAGCAACGACATGCCGATGGCGACGCCGATCAGGATCTGCAGGCCGCTCGCGCGCATGACCATGCGCAGGATCCGGCTGTCGTCCGCGCCGAGCGCGCGGCGCACGCCGATCTCGCGCGTGCGCTGGCCGACATGGAAGGCGAGCACGCCGAACAGGCCCGCGGCCGCCAGCACCAGCGCGACGATCGCGAACACTGCGAACATCGTGCCGATGATGCGGAAGCCCGCGGTGCGGATCACGCGCGACTCATCGAAGGTGCGCATCCAGTAGAGCGCCATGTCGGGGTTGGTCTGGCTGAGCGCCGTGCGCACGGCGCCGACCAGCCCGCGCGGATCGCCATCGCCCCGCACGGCGATGCTCAAGAATCGCCCGGGCTCCTGCGTGACGGAGAAGTAGACTCCCGGCTTCTTTTCGCCGGTCTCGTCCTGGACGATGTCCGGCACGACGCCAATGACGGTGAACCAGGTCTTGTCGTCATCGAGGTCGAACATTATGCGCTTCCCGATCGGCGATCCGTCGGCAAACATGTCGTGCGCCATCTTCTCGTTGATCACGACGGCCGGCAGCGTGTCGAGCGTGTCGCGGCTGTCGAACACGCGGCCCTGGATCGCCGCGATGCGGAACGTATCGAAGTAGGACGGGCTCACGACGACGTGATTGACGAAGGGCTTGGTCGAGGTGTCGCCGTAGTCGCGCCCCTCGATGGATACCGGGCCGTCGCCGCTGCCGTGGCCCGGCAGTGCGTCGACGACCGCCGCGGCCTTCACGCCGGGCTGCGCCTGGATGCGGCTCAGCAGCGATTCCCAGAAGCGGATCGCGTCCGCGTCCTCGGTATAAGTGCCCGCGGTGAGTCCCGCGCGCGCCGTCATGATGTCGTCCGTTTCGACGCCGACGTCGGTCGTGGTCGCATTCAGCACGCTCTTCGTCATCAGTGCGGAGACGCCGAGCAGGAGGCACGCGAGTGCCACCTCGAACACGACCAGGCCCCAGGCGATGCGCCCGATTGCGAGCCCGGTGCCCGTGCGGCCGCCGTCGCGCAGCAGCGAGTCGAGCGAAGGACGCGAGGCGCGGATCGCGGCCGGCAGGCCGGCGATCACCGTGGACAGGAGGGCGGCGGCGACGGCGACGGTCGCGGCGCGCGCGTCGATCTCGAAGCGCCACCAGGTCGGGCTGTCCTCCATCATCCGGCTCATGGCGAGTTGCATGCCGTCGAGGGCGATGGATGCGAGCAGGAGGCCGATGAAAGTCGCGATCGCGCTGATCACGAAGCCCTCGGCCAGCATGTGCATGACGAGGCGGCCGCGCGAGGCGCCGAGCGCCGAGCGGACCGTCGTCTCACGCACGCGATAGGCCGAGCGCGCGAGCAGGAGGTTCGAGACGTTCGCGCAGGCGATCATCAGCACGAATCCGACCGCGACGAGCAGCGTCCACATCAGGGCCGCGCCCTCCTTGCCGATGAAGCCTTTGGCGGCCGGCTCGAGCTCGAAGTGACCGCCGAAAGCCTGCTGCCCGACTTCCGCCTTGATCGCGGCCGCGGCCGGCGCGAGCGCCTGCTGCACGGCATCGACGTCGGCGCCCTTTGCCAGCCGGCCGAACACCTGGACGTCGACGGCTTCGTCGCGCGAGACTCGCATCGGATCCTGCTGGTTCGCGACCCAGAGCGACGCCCGGGACGGGAAGGAGAATCCCTTCGGCATCACGCCGATGACCTCGGAGGATTTCCCGTTCACTTTCACCGTTTCGCCGATGGCTGCCGGGTTCGCGCCGAAGCGCTCGGTCCAGAGCTCATGGGAAAGGACGACCACCGGCGCTGAGCCTTCGATCGTGTCGCGCGGGAGGATGGTGCGCCCGAGCTCGGGCGCGACGCCGGTTACGTCGAAAATGTGGCCGTCGGCGAAGGCGCCGTCGTAACGCTCGGCCTGGCCGTCGCCGGTGAGGTACGTCGTGCCGATGTAGATCGCGCCGAGCGCCTCGAATTGACTGGCCGCGGTCTCGCGCACCTTGAGGTAGTCGCGCGGCAACAGGGAATTGTCGTAATCGCCCGCCTTCTGCCCGTCGATGGTCACGATCGTGTACAGGCGATCGGCATTCGGGTACGGCGGCGGCTTCAGCATCAGCGTGTCCGCGACGCCGTACATGAAGATCACGGCGGCGAGGCCGAGACCCAGGACCCCGGCCGCCAGCGCGGTGAACGCCGGCGCGCGCGCAAGCCCTGCGACCGCTCCCTTCACCTCTTCGACGAATGCGTGCATCGGATTCTCCTCAGGCCTTCGCCGCGCGGCGCTGGGACAGGTCGATCAGCGTGTTCTCGTCCACGACGCGGCCGTCGAAGAGCTGGATCTTGCGGTCGGCATAGTCCGCGTAACGCGGATCGTGCGTGACCATGCAGATCGTCGCGCCTTCGCGATGCAGCTCGCGCAGCAGGTTCATGACGGCCTCGCCGTTCCGCGAGTCGAGGTTGCCGGTCGGCTCGTCGGCAAGCAGGATCGCCGGCCGGCCCGCGAGGGCGCGCGCCACCGCGACGCGCTGCTGCTGGCCGCCCGAGAGCTGCGACGGGTGGTGATTCACGCGGTGCGACATGCCGACGCGCTCGAGCGCGTGCAGCGCGGCCTTGCGGCGTTCGTCCGTATTCATGGCCTGGCGATAGGTCAGCGGCAACTCCACGTTCTGCAGGACGGTCAGGTCGCCGATCAGGTTGAAGGCCTGGAAGATGAAGCCGATGCGTTCGTTGCGCACTTTCGCGCGCGCGGCGGGCGGCAGCGTCGCGACTTCGTAGCCGTCGAGCGCGTACTTGCCCTCGGTCGGCGTGTCGAGGAGCCCGAGGATCGCGAGCAGCGTCGACTTGCCGCAGCCGGACGGGCCGGAGATGGAAAGGAACTCGCCTTTCGCGACATCGAGGTGGATGCCGTCGAGCGCATGCGTCTCGAGGTCGTCCGTGAAGAAGACCTTAGTGACGCCTGCGAGGCTGATCATGGATTTGTCCTGCATGTTCCCTTCTCCGTTCAGTGGCATCAGTCGATGACGAGTCGGTCTTTTCCGGACCATTGCGTGGTGTCCGCGAGCGCCACGATGTCGCCGGGCTCGAGGCCCTCGAGGACGACGATCTGGTTCACGGACGCCTTGCCGAACTTCACCGGCACGCGCTCGGCGACGCTGTCGCCGGGCTTCGCGCGGAAAACCGTGGTGGTCGAATCGGACTGCGCGCCGACTGGACGGCCGACGAAGCGCACGTTCTTCAGCGTCTCGATGGCGATCGTGCCGTCGACCGACAGGTCGCCGCGCGCCTGGCTCGGCAGCGCTTCGTCGAAGTCCACCTCGACCTTCACCGCGCCCGCGGTCACGGCCGGGTCCACGCGCACGACGCGGCCGCGCACAAGCCGGTCGCGCATGTCGATGGTGGCGGCGAGGCCCGGCGCAAGGTCGCGGGCGTCGAGTTCGGGGATGCGAAGCTCGGCATACAGCGTGCCCGGCTTCGCGACGCGCGCGACGTTGACGCCCGGGGCGAGCTGCTGGCCTTCCTGCACCGGCACGCTCTGCACGACGCCGGCGATGCCGGCTTTCACCGAAAGTGAATCGGCGGTGAGGCGGCTCTCCTCCAGTGCGCGCTCGAGCTGGCGCAGGCGCGCCTGGCGTGCCTGCAACTGCGCGCCGACGGCGGCGTCGAGGGCGGCGAGGCGCTGCTCCTCGATCTTGGCGCGCTCGCCGAGCTGGCCGGCGGTGATCTTCGAGCGCGAATACTGCAGCTCCGACACGGCGTGCTGCTGGAATGCGCGTTCCTCCGCGACCGCCTGCAGGCGCGCGGACTCGGCGTTCGCCTGCGCCTCGGCGAGCGAGGAGCGGCGGTCGAGGCGCTGGCTTTCGAGTTCGAGCCGCGCGGCGGCAAACTCGGCGCGGGCGGCGGCGACTTCGAGCTCCGCGGCATCCGCCGCGCGCTCGACTTCAGGATTCGACAGCTGGACGATGACGGTGTCCGGCTCGACGGTCTCGCCCGCGCGCACCAGCACGCGGTCGACGCGCGCATCGACGCGGGCCGAGAGCCAGCGCGCTTCGCGCGGCTGCAGGGTGCCGGGGCCGCGGACCTTGCGCTCGAGCGTTCCTTCCTTCACTTCATCGAGGTAGAGCTGCTCGCGCGCGACCGAGGGCGCGCCGGGCTCGAGCCTCGCA
>DATBSX010000048.1:0-8822 GCA_036559565.1 Steroidobacteraceae bacterium
CTCGCGCCCCCCAGGCGTTACCTGGCGCCGTGCCATGCGGAGCCCGGACTTTCCTCTGCCTTCTTGCGAAAACAGCGATTGCCTGGCCGACTCCCGCACACACCTTAGTGCCTCGGGGGCCCCGCCTCAAGTCGCGTCGGCGGGCGCTTCCTTGCCGAGCGCGAGCGCGCGCGCGTAGGCGTCGTTGCGGCGGACGCCCGTCAGGCTTGCAGCGGCCGCGGCCGCCGCCGATGGCGGCAGGTGGCGCAGCAGCACCGCGAGAGTCTCGTCGAGTTGCGCTGCGGTCGGTTCGGCATCCGGCATGCCTTCGACGAGGATGACGGCCTCGCCGCGCACGAGGTCCGCGTCCGACTTCGAGCGCGCCGCGAGCTCGCCGAGGCTGCCGCGATAGAAGGTCTCGAAACGCTTGGTGATCTCGCGCGCGATGCAGGCGCGGCGGTTTTCGCCGCAGGCCGCGACGAGGTCGTCGAGGCACTCGACGAGGCGATGCGGTGCTTCGTACAGCACGAGCGTGCGCGATTCCGCCGCCAGTTCGACGAGGCGGCGCCGGCGCGCCGCGGCGCGCGCGGGAAGGAATCCCTCGAAGGAGAAGCGCTCGCAGGGCAGCCCCGATGCGGAAAGCGCCGCGATCGCGGCGTTCGCGCCGGGCACCGGCGAGACGATGATGCCGGCCTCGATCGCGGCCGCGACGAGCAGGTAGCCCGGGTCGCTCACGAGCGGCGTACCGGCGTCGGACACGAGCGCGATGCTCTCGCCGCCGCGCAGCCGCGCGATGAGCTCGCCGAGGCGCGCGCGCTCATTGTGCTCGTGCAGGGAGATGAGCGGCCGTTCGAGCCCGAGCTCGCGCAGGAGCCGGCCGCTGTGGCGCGTGTCCTCGGCGGCGACCGCGCCGACGCCCGCGAGAATCTCGCGCGCACGCGCAGAAATGTCGCCCATGTTGCCGATTGGCGTCGCGACGACGTAGAGCACACCGGACCCGGCCACTATAAGATGTCCTCCCCGACCGTAACGGGCGGTCGGGCGATCCTCGCCAAGGGCCGCCGCCGATGCAAGCGAAACTCCGGTTCGCCGGGAATGCCGTCACCGTCCTGCTCGTCGCGACGCTCGCGGCCTGCCAGATGGCGGGCCTGCCGCAGCTCGGCGGATCCGACGCCTCGGCGGAGCGCGCCGCGCGCCTCGCGCAGCAGGGCGATCACGCGGGCGCGGCACGCGCCTACGAAGCCGCCGCGAAAGGCGCCGCACCCGATGCGGCAAACCCGCTCTGGCTCGCGGCAGCCCGCGAATGGCTGCAGGGAGCGCAACCCGACGCCGCCGAAGCCGCCATCGCCCACCTCGCCCAGCCGCTCACCGCGGCCGATGCGCGCGAACAGTCGCGACTCGACGCCGAGATCGCGCTCGCGCGCGGGGACAGCGCCCGCGCCGCCGAAATCCTGGCGGGAATCTCCGGCGACGACGCGGCGACGCTCGCGACCCGCGCGCGCGTGCAGTTCGCGAACCTGCGCGTGGCGGATGCCGTGTCGGCCCTGATGGCGCGCGACAAGTTCCTCAACAGCAGCGCCGAGCGCCAGGCGAACCAGACAATGATCGTGGACGGCATCCAGTCCGCGGTGCTGCGCGGCGCCGACGCGCGCGCGCCCAAGGGCGCGGACCCGGTGCTCGCGGGCTGGCTCGAGCTCGGCCGCATCCTCGCCGACCAGAAATCGGGCGCGCTCGGTTCGCAGCGCAGGCTGCAGGCCTGGCACGAGCACTATCCGAACCATCCTGCGAATGAATCGTTCTGGAAGGGCGCGGCCGAGCGCCCCGCGGCGCCCGGTGAGCGGCCGCGCCAGGTCGCCCTCCTCTTGCCGCTGTCGGGGCGGGCCGCAGCCGCCGGCAGCGCCGTGCGCGACGGTTTTCTCGGCGCGTACTACGACGACGGCAGCACCAACCGCCCGAAGGTCCGCGTCTACGACGTGGCCGAGCGCGACGCGCCCTCCGCCTACCTGCAGGCGCTCGCGGACGGCAGCGACTACGTCGTCGGCCCGCTCACGCGCGAGGAAGTCGCGTCGCTCGCGACGCTGGCAGACGGGCGCGCGACGACGCTCGCGCTCAATTTCCTGCCCGACGACGTGCAGGTGCCGGAACGTTTCTACCAGTACGCATTATCGCCCGAGGACGAGGCGCGGCTCGCGGCGCGGCGCATCGCGGCGGACGGCCGCACCAGCGGCGTGATACTCGTGCCACAGTCCGACTGGGGCAGGCGCGTGCAGGCCGCATTTGCTGAGGAGTTCGCGGCGGCCGGCGGGCGCGTCGTGGACCAGGCGGACTACCTGTCTTCCACCGCGGACTTCAACGACATCCTGCGGCGGCTCCTGCGCACGAACGGCCAGCGCGGCAGCAATCCGCGCCCGGACGCGCAGTTCATCTTCGTCGCCGCGCAGCCCGTGCACGGGCGGCTGATCCGCACGCAGTTGCGCTTCAACTACGCAAGCTCGCTGCCGATGTATGCGACCTCCGACATCTACGATCCGGCAGGTCCCGGCAACGTGGACCTTGATGGCGTTATCTTCCCCGACATGCCCTGGGTGCTCGACCCGCAGGGCGCATCGGCGCTCGCGCACGAGACCGCGGATCGCGTGTACCCGGGGCGCGGCGGCCAGCTCGGCCGGCTCTACGCATTCGGCTACGACGCGTTCCGCCTGGTCAACGAATTGCCGCGCATGCGCAGCGGCAACCTGGGCCCGCTGCCCGGCGCGACCGGCCGCCTCGCGGTGGACGCGCGCGGCCGCGTGCGACGCGAACTCGACTGGGCACAGGTCGTGAACGGGCACGCCGTGCCCTGGACTTCGCCGCTGCCGCCGCCGGCGACGTGAGCACGGCGCCGCACCTCGAACTCGGCCGCGCCGCCGAGGCGGCCGCGGCGCGGCACGCCGAAAGCCTCGGTTATCGCATCCTCACCACGAATTTTCGCGCGAAGGGCGGCGAACTCGACCTCGTCGCAATGGACGGCAAGGCGCTCGCGATCATCGAGGTGCGCTACCGCGCCTCGGACCGCTTCGGCGGCGCCGCCGCGAGCATCACCCATGGCAAGCGCCGCCGAATCATCAATGCTGCGCGGGCCCTGCTCGCGACGAATCCCCCGCTCGCCAGGCTGCCAGCGCGCTTCGACGTCATCGAGGTCAGCGGAGGCGCCGACGATCTCCGCTGCGACTTGATCCGCGGCGCATTCAGCCTCTAGGCGAAACGCTCCGGACGATATGGCGCGAGGGAATCGACATGATGGCCATCGATCAATTCACGCGTCGCATAGCGCGCGAGGATCGGTGCCAGCGTGACGCCGCTATGCGTGACACAGACATAGACGTCAGTTGCACCGGAAATCGGGCCAATCACCGGGCGATCATCGGTTGGCATGGGACGGAAACCCAATGTAAGGCGCTCGAGATGCGCTTCGCTTGCGGCGGGCAGTGCCTGCGCGATCCGTTTAAGGATCCGGTTGCCGTGCATTTCCCGGAGCGCCTCATCCGGAAAGTCGCCGGCCGCGGCGCGGATCGCCGCATGTTCGGGTCGGTCCGGAGGCAATGGCGCATCGGTGCCGACCAGGCTGCCGTCCGCCATCTGCTTGAAGCTCAGGTCCGACGGGCCCTCGTGGATGATGCCCGTCAGCGACCGCATCGGCTTGCTGTGGGCGAGGATGCCGGGTGCGTGCCGCAATTGGAGCGCGTAGCCTGCGAGCGCGAGCACGGATGGCGTGTCGACACCCGCGGCGACGACCAGCCGATCGAGTGGCACGCGGCCTTGCGTCGTCATCGCGGCCCTGAGGCGGCCATGGCTGAAGTCGAGCGCCTTGACTTCTGCCGGCATGCGCAGCGCGGCACCGTTCTCCCGGGCCCGGTCGAGAAAGCGCCGCGTGACGAGGACGGGATCGAGATGCCCGTCAATCGACGAATACAGCGCCGCACTGACCGGGCCCGGACTGAGGTTCGGACTCAGTCGCGCGATTTCTGCCGCACCCAGCCGCTGGACGGGGAATGACGAGCCTTCCAAGTCCGCCGCATTTGCCCGGACGATTTCAGCCTGTTTCTCGTCGTTCGCCCAGTTCAGGTAGCCGCCCCAGATGATTCCGAGTCCCAGCTGCCGGTCGAGATAGCGGTAGGCCGCCATGCTCGCGAGCCGGAGGTCCCGGTAGTACGGATCGGCTACAAAAGCGTTAAGCCAGGCGAACGAGTTCCGCGTCGCGCCCATCGCGGGGCCGGTCTTCTCCAACACGGTCACTTCGGCGCCGGTTTCCGACAGGCACATCGCGATCGCTGCGCCGACGATGCCGCCACCGACGACGCCGACGCGGAGTGGCCGGGGCCGGGCGCGGACGGCAATCGGGACAGCCGCTGTTGCGGTGCCCGCGAGGAGTGCAATGAAGTCGCGACGTTTCAACGTGTCGCCCGGAAGCGCGACTACTTGATGACGCGCAGCTTCGGGCGGCTGCCGGAGTCGCCCGCGCCGGCCGCCGGCGGCGGCGATTCGCCCTCGTCCTGGAACAGCATGCCCTGCCCGGTTTCGCGCGCGTAGATGCCGAGGACGGAGACGACGGGGATGCGAACGTGCTGCGAGACGCCGCCGAAACGCGCGGAGAACTCGATCCACTCGTTGCCGAGCTTGAGGCCCTGCGTCGCCTGCCAGCTCACGTTGAGCGTGATGCGCCCGTCGCGCACATAGGCGCGTGGCACTTCGGCGGCGGGACTGGCGGCGTCGACGACGAGGTGCGGCGTCTGGTTGTTCGCGGTCATCCATTCGTGCATCGCGCGAACCAGGTATGGCCGTCGAGGGGTCGGCGCCGTGGCCATCCTCAGCCTCTCATCGCGCGTGCGCGGGGGTCACTTCACGTCCTTCCAGTATTCCTTGTAGAGGAACCAGCTGAAGGCCGTGAACATCAGCAGGAAAAGGACCACCCAAACGCCGAGAGACAGGCGCTTCGCCTTGGCGGGCTCGGCGACGTATTCGAGGAACGCCACCGTGTCGCGCACGAAGCTGTCGTAGGTGGCGGCGGGCATCTCGCCCGGCACGCCAGGCTCGAGGCCGGTAAGCTCCTTGAACGTCTTGCCTTCCTTGTTGACCTTGTCCTCGAAGCGCGGCCGCTGCAGGCCCTGGAGCGCCGCGAGCACATGCGGCATCGCTGTCCCCGGCAGCACGGCGTTGTTGACGCCGGTCGGCCGCGACGGGTCTTCGTAGAACGACCGCAGGAACGTGTACACGTAATCCGCGCCGCGGCTCCTCACGATCAGCGAGAGGTCCGGCGGCGCATTGCCGAACCATTGCCGCGCCTTGTCGGCGGGCATCGCCGTGTCCATCGTGTCGTAGATCCGGACGCCCACGAACATCAGGTTCGCCTGCACGTCGTCCTCGGTGAGGGCGAGGTCGGTCGCGAGCTGGCTGAAGCGCATGTACTTGGCGGAATGGCAGCCCATGCAGTAGTTGACGAAGTTGCGTGCGCCCCGCTGCAGCGAGGCAAGGTTCGAGACGTCCGCGTTCGCTTCCTGCAGCGGATAGCCTTCCTCCGACGCGGACGCGATCGCGGGAATCGCGGCGAGCACGACGAGGAACGCGCGCAGCGCCTTCATTTGGTCACCCGCGTCGGCTCCGGCCTGCTGCGGTCGATGCGCGAGTACCACGGCATCAGGAGGAAAAAGGCAAAATAGATGAGCGTGCCGGCGACCGAGATGCCCTTGAAGGGCTGCACCGCCGGCTTCATGCCGCAATAGCCGAGCACGATGAAGTTCGCCGCGAACACCATCAGCGCGACCTTGTAGATCGGGCCGCGGTAGCGAATCGACTTCACCGGCGAGCGGTCGAGCCAGGGCACGAAGAACAGCAGAAGCACGGCCGCGAACAGCGCGAGCACCCCCCAGACCTGGGTGTTCAGGAACGCAGGAACCGCGCGCAGGATCGCGTAGTACGGCGTGAAGTACCAGACCGGCGCGATGTGCGGCGGCGTCAGGAGCGGATTGGCCGGCTCGAAGTTCGGCGGCTCGAGGAACAGCCCGCCCATCTCCGGCGCGAAGAACACGACGCCCGCGAACAGCACGAGGAAGACGCTGAGGCCGTAGAGGTCCTTGACCGTGTAATAGGGATGAAACGGTATTCCGTCCAGCGGATGCCCGTCCGGCCCCTTGGTTTTCTTGATCTCGATGCCGTCCGGATTGCTCGAGCCGACTTCGTGCAGCGCGAGGATGTGCGCGACGACGAGGAAGATCAGGACCAGAGGCAGCGCCGCCACGTGCAGCGCGAAGAAGCGGTTCAGCGTGATGTCCGAGATGAAGTAGTCGCCGCGGATCCACTCGATCAGCGAATCGCCGATCAGCGGGAACGTGCCGAACAGCGACACGATCACCTGCGCGCCCCAGTAGGACATGTTGCCCCAGGGCAGCAGGTAGCCGAAGAAGGCCTCCGCCATCAGCGCGAGGTAGATCAGCACGCCGAAGATCCACAGGAGCTCGCGCGGCTTCCTGTGCGAGCCGTAGAGCAGCGCGCGGAACATGTGCAGATAGACGACGATGAAGAAGGCGGAGGCGCCGGTCGAGTGCATGTAGCGGATCAGCCAGCCCCACTCGACGTCGCGCATGATGTATTCGACCGAGCCGAATGCCTCGGTGGCGGCAGGCTTGTAGCTCATCGTCAGGAAAATGCCGGTGACGATCTGCAGCGCCAGCACGAACAGCGCGATCGAACCGAAGTAGTACCAGAAGTTGAAGTTTTTCGGCGCGTAGTACTCCGACACGTGCTCTTTCCAGAGCTTGGTCATCGGGAACCGGTCGTCGATCCAGGCGCCGAGCTGGGCGAGCCGGCCGGCAGCGGGCGCGGCGGCAGTTTTGGCGTCTGCCATTACGCCCCCTTCACCTGGTCGAGGCCGATCACGAGGTGGTTGTCGTCCGCGAAGGCGTACGGCGGGATCTCGAGGTTGACCGGCGCCGGCACGCCGCTGAAGACCCGGCCGGACAGGTCGAACTTCGAGCCGTGGCAAGGGCAGAAGAAACCGCCCGGCCAGTCCGCTGACAGGACGCCGTCGTTGCTGGCGCCCGGCGCGAAGCGGTTCTGCGGCAGGCAGCCAAGGTGCGTACAGACGCCGAGCAGCACGAGAAACTCAGGCTTGATCGCGCGCGCCGGGTTCCTGGCGTAGTCGGGCTGTTTCGAGTTCTCCGAACCCGGATCGGCGAGGCGCGCGTCGTGATTACCAATGCTCTCGATCATCTCGGGCGTGCGGCGCACGATCAGAACCGGCTTGCCGCGCCACTCGATCTTGAGCATGCCGCCCGGCTCGAGCTTGCTGATGTCGATCTCGACCGGCGCGCCGAGCGCTTTTGCGCGGGCGCTCGGCTTCCAGGAAGCAAGGAACGGTATCGCCGCGAATGCGACTCCCGCGATGCCCGTCAGCGTCGTTGCGGCGGTCAGCAACTGGCGCCGTCCCTTGTCGATTTCCTCGGTCATCGGTGGATTTTCGTTCGTTGGCCGGATTGCCGCATTATACACGGCGATACACGGTCGATCGGAGGCTGCCACGGTGTTGTCGGGCATTCCGGGCTGGTTACGCTGGATCTCTCCCTGGGTCGCACTCGGACTTGCGGCGGCGCTCGCGTATGTGCTGCTCCGGCCCGCGCCCGAGGCGATGCCGGCGCCCGCCGCGGTCACGGTTGCCGAAACGCAGCAACCGGCTGCTGCACCGGTTTCAACCGCCGCGCCGGCCGCGGCGTCGCAATTCGTGAGTTACGCGGATGCGGTCGACGCGACCGCCCCCGCGGTCGTCAACATTTATACGGAGCGGCGCGTGGTGGTCCCGAACGTGGAGGGACTGCCGCCCCAGTTCGCACAACTCTTCGGCGATGTGTGGCCGGATTACCGCGAACGCGTCGAACGGAGCCTCGGCTCGGGGATCATCTGGGACGTCCAGGGACACGTGGTCACCAACTATCACGTGATCGCGCAGGCCACCCAGATCAAGGTCCAGCTGAAGAACGGCAAGTCCGGGACGGCGACGCTCGTCGGCGCGGATCCCGACACGGACCTCGCAGTCCTGAAGATCAGCCTCGGCACGCTGCCGATCATGCCGCTCGGGCGCTCGGACAACCTGCGGGTGGGCGAACCCGTGCTCGCCATCGGCAACCCGATCGGGCTCGGCCAGACGGTGACCCAGGGCATCGTCAGCGCGACCGGCCGTGGAAAGCTGGGCGTCACGACCTTCGAAAATTTCATCCAGACCGACGCCGCGATCAACCTCGGCAATTCCGGCGGCGCGCTCGTCGACGGCAACGGAAAGCTGGTGGGGCTCAACAGCGCGATCGCGGGCCGGCAGGCGGGGATCGAGGGCATCGGCTTCGCGATCCCAGTGGATCTCGTGCGCGGCGTCGTCGATGCGATCCTGCGGGACGGCAAGGTCGTGCGCGGCTGGATCGGTGTCGTGCCAAGCGACATTTCGCCGGAAGCTATCGAGCAATCCGGCCTGCCCGAGGGCTCGGTGCTGGTCCGGCTCGTGTCGCGGAACGGACCGGCCGACCAGCAGGGAATCGTGCCGGGCGACGTCATCACGCAGGTGAATGGAAAGCCCCTGCGCGGTGCGCAGGACCTGCTCGCGAACATCGCGATGCTGCAGCCCGGCCAGCCGGTCCGCCTGCGGCTCTGGCGGCGATCGCCGGCCGAACCCGAGGGCCTCGAGCACAACGTCCGCCTCGAGGTGATCGAACGCCCGCAGCAGGCGGGCGCCATGCGCTCGTCCTGAGCCCGCCTCAGGTCGTCGGGCCGGGCATCCGGCGGATGTCCGCGCCGAGCCCGCGCATCTTTTCCTCGATGTGTTC
>DATBSX010000049.1:0-7382 GCA_036559565.1 Steroidobacteraceae bacterium
ACGGCATTGCCGCCGCCGCCGCCCACGCCGATCACCTTGATCACAGCCGTCTGGCTGAATGAATCCATCAGTTCGAACATGTCCGCTCCTCCGCTACGTCAGAAATACCCCTGGAACCATGATTTCATCCGCTCCACCGCGGTCTTCATCCCGTCGCCGACGATCTTCGGCGCCGGTTGGCCGGCATTGGCCCGGCCGTAAAGCAGGAGACCCACGCCCGTGGCATGGATCGGGTTCTTCACCACGTCCCCGAGCCCGGTCACGCCGCTCGGGCTGCCGAGGCGGACGGGCATGTGGAAAATCTCTTCGGCGAGTTCGACGGCGCCTTCCATCTTGGCGCTGCCACCGGTCAGCACGACGCCCGCGGCAACCGACTCCTCGAAGCCGGAGCGCCGCAGCTCGTCGCGGATCAGCATGAAGAGCTCCTCGTAGCGCGGCTCGACGATCTCCGCGAGCGTCTGGCGCGCGAGGCGGCGCGAGGGCCGGTCGCCGACCGAGGGCACCTCGATGGTCTCGTCGGGATTCGCGAGCTGCGAGAGCGCGCAGGCGTAACGAATCTTTATCTCTTCGGCATACGGGGTCGGCGTCCTCATCGAGACGGCGATGTCGTTCGTGACCTGGTCGCCCGCGACCGGGATCACCGCCGTGTGCCGGATCGCGCCGCCCGAGAAAACCGCGATGTCGGTCGTGCCGCCGCCGACGTCGACCAGGCAGACGCCGAGCTCCTTCTCGTCGTCCGTCAAGACCGCAAACGAGGACGCGAGCTGCTCGAGCACGATGTCCTCGACCTCGAGCCCGCAGCGCTGCACGCACTTGACGATGTTCTGGGCCGCGCTCTCGGCGCCGGTCACGATGTGGACGCGCGCCTCGAGCCGCACGCCCGACATCCCGATCGGCTCGCGGATGCCTTCCTGCCCGTCGATGATGAATTCCTGCGGCAGGACATGGAGGATCTTCTGGTCGGCCGGGATCGGCACGGCCTGCGCGGCGTCCATCACGCGCGCGACGTCGCCGCTCACGACTTCCTTGTCCTTGATCGCGACGATGCCGTGCGAATTGAGGCTGCGCACGTGGCTGCCGGCGATCCCGGTGAACACCGAGCGGATCTCGACGCCGGCCATGAGTTCCGCCTCCTCGATCGCGCGCTGGATCGACTGGACGGTCGAGTCGATGTTGACGACGACGCCCTTCTTGAGGCCGCGCGAGGGATGCGAGCCGAGCCCGATGACTTCGAGGCTGCCGTCGGCGTGCATTTCGCCGACCATGGCGACGACTTTCGACGTGCCGATGTCGAGTCCCACGATCAGGTTGCGGTCGGAACGTTTAGCCATCGAAATCCGGGTCTCCATCCAGCTGGCGGGCGAAAGTGCGGGGCTCCGGCTCGCCCGGCTTGCGGTTGCCGCGCCAGCCGATCGAAAAGCCGTTCGAATAACGCATGTCGACGTAGCGGATATCCGCGGCCTGGCCGGCAATGACCTGGGCGCCGAACTGCACGAAGCGGTCCATGCGCTCGTCCACCTGCCGCCGGCCGAGGCGCACGGTCACGCCGGTCGAGAGGTCGAGCTCCCAGGCGCCGCGCGCGTCGAGCCGCAGTGCGGCGATCGAAAGCCCGAGCGCGCCGAGGCGGTCCTGCATGGCGAGGAAGTGCTGCGCTACCTGCCACTCGGTGCCGGACGGGCCGTCGAGCCGCGGCAGCTCCGGCGGCGGATGGCGGATGCCGGTCGCGAACAGTTCGCCCCGGGTGTTGAGCAGGCCGTCGTCGCCCCAGCGGGCCGCGGCCTGCTGCTCGACGATCTCGATGCCGATGCGGTCAGGCCAGACGCGTTGCACACGCGCGCGGTCCACCCACACGAGCGCTTCGACGGCGATGCGGAGCTTGTCGAGATTGGCGCTCACGAAGCCGCCCTTCAGTGCGCCGATGGCAGCCTGCTGCACTTCGACCGCGGACACGCGCTGGAAGGGGCCGTCGATCACGATGCTGCGCACCGGCTGGTCGAGCCCGAATGCGAGCAGCAGCGCGAGCGCGGCGATCGCCGCGACGGCGCCGGCGATGCGGCCCGCGCGCGGCAACGCGAACTTCGGCATCTCGAAGCGGGGCTCGGCCGGCTTCCTGCGGTTGCGGTTGCGCTTGCGCCAGAGGTTCATGGCCTAGGCACGCTCCCGCGCGAAGCTGGTTTCGAGGATGCGCCAGGCAAGCTCCGGAAAATCGATCCCGGCGGCGCGCGCGGCCATCGGCACCAAGGAGTGGCTCGTCATGCCGGGCACTGTGTTGATCTCGAGCAGCAGCGGCGCGTTGTCCGCGGCGGCCACGAAGTCGACGCGTCCCCAGCCCGAGGCGCCGGTCGCCGCGAAGGTGGCGAGCGCCGCGTGCTGCAACGCGGATTCCGCTACGGAGGAAAGTCCGCAGGGAATCAGGTAACGCGTGTCGTTCGCGAAATACTTGGCCTGGTAGTCGTAGAAGGCGCGCGGCGTCTCGATGCGGATCGCCGGCAACGCCTCGCCCTGCAGCACGCCGACCGTGAATTCGCCGCCGGTGATCCAGCGCTCTGCGATCACGACCGGATCGAGCGCCGAGGCCGCGCGCCAGGCGGCGGGCAGCTCGGCCGCGGTCGCGACGCGGCTCATGCCGACGCTCGAGCCCTGGGTCGCGGGCTTGACCGCGAGCGGCAGGCCGAGCTCCGCGACGGCGCGATCGAAATCCGGCGCGCCCGCGAGCTCCAGCCAGGGCGGCGTCGCGACGCCCGCGGCCTGCGCAAGGCGCTTGGTGCGAAGCTTGTCCATGCCGATCGCGGAACCGAGGACGCCGCTGCCGGTATAGGGCAGGCCCATCCACTCGAGCGCACCCTGCACCGCGCCGTCCTCGCCGCCCGGTCCGTGCAGCGCGATGAACACGCGATCGAAGCCGGCCGCCACGAGCTCGCCGAGCGCGCGTTCCGCCGGGTCGAAGCCGGTCGCGTCGATCGCGCGCGCAAGCAGCGCCTCGAGCACGGCATTGCCGGTCATGAGCGACACTTCGCGCTCGGCCGACGCGCCGCCCATCAGCACGGCCACGCGCCCGAAGTCCGCGGCCTTGGCGATGCGGCGGAAGGCCTCGCCGCTCGGGCGCAGGCGGCTCATGCGACACCTCCGACGGTCTGGCGCGCGCGGGATCCGGCGGGGTTGCTCGCTCGCAGACTCCGCCGGAACTTACGAGTCTGCTCGCGAGCACCCCGCCACCTCGCGCGCGCCGGCCGTGGCTCCGGCGACCGCGTGGCGTGCGCCGACTGCGATCGCGCGGCGCACGCGGGCGGGACCCTGCGAGCGAGCGCGTAAGTTCCGGCGGCGCGAGCGAGCAGGAGTCCCGACCGCAAGGCGGGCGCGCGATCGCGTGCGAGCATCGGGCTCATGCGGCCTCCCCGATCACGCGCACCTCGGGATGGAGCTTCACGCCGTGCACGCGCTCGACCGTCGCCTGCACATGGCGCACGAGCGCCTCGAGGTCGGCGGCGGTCGCCTGGCCCTCGTTGAGGATGAAGTTGGCGTGCTTGTCCGAAACCGCGGCGCCGCCGATGCGATGACCCTTGAGTCCCGCACGCTCGATGAGGTCGGCCGCATGGCCGCCCGGCGGGTTGGTGAATACCGAGCCGCAGCTCCAGGCGCCGATCGGCTGTGCCGCGTGGCGCTTCTCGAGCAGTTTCTTGATCGAGTCCGTGCTCGCGTCCGGTCGCGCCTCGAACCGGAAGGTCCCGGCGACGAACCACTCGCCCGCGACCGGCGGGGTCACGCTGCGGTAGCCGTAGCTGTATTCGGCGGCATCCCTGCGGTGCCGGGCGCCGACGCGATCGATGGTCTCGACCTCGGCCACGCGCGGCCAGGTCTCGCCGCCCCAGGCGCCCGCGTTCATCGCGAGCGCTCCGCCGACGGTGCCGGGAATGCCGGCAAAGAAATCCGCGGGCCCGAGCTGCCACTTCGCGCACTGGCGGCCGAGCCGCGCGCAGGCGACGCCGGCCTCCGCGCGCACGCGGTCGGTGCCGATGCGCTCGAGCGCGTTCAGGATCCCGTGCACCGAGATCACGACGCCGCGGATGCCGCCGTCGCGCACCAGCAGGTTGCTGCCGAGCCCGACCCATGTCACGGGGATCTCCGTCGGCAGCTGGCGCAGGAATCTCGAGAGGTCCTCGACGTCCTGCGGCGTGAACCAGACGTCCGCGGGCCCGCCGACGTGCCAGGAGGTGTGGCGCGACATCGGCTCGTTGCGGAGCAGGCGGTCCCTGAATTCCGGCGCGATGGTGAACTTGCTCATCGCCCCGCCCTCGCGCTCGTCACGCCGAGCTTGCCCGGCAGCTCGTGCGCGACCGCGCCGATGCTGCCCGCGCCCATCGTCAGCACCACGTCGCGGTCCGTGATCACGCCGGAGAGCGCCGCCGCGAGTTCGCGCACGTCCTCGACGAACACGGGTTCGAGCCGCCCGCGGCCGCGCACGGCGCGGCAGATCGCGCGGCCGTCGGCATTCGCGATCGGCTCCTCCCCGGCCGCGTAGACTTCGGTCACGAGCAGGGCGTCCGCGGCGGAAAGCGCGCGGCCGAAGTCGTCGATCAGGTCATGCGTGCGCGTGTAGCGGTGTGGCTGGAAGGCGAGCACCAGCCTGCGCCCCGGCCAGGCCTGGCGCGCCGCCTCGATGGTCGCCTCGATCTCGGTCGGATGGTGGCCGTAGTCATCCACGAGCGTGATGCGCCCGGACTTCGTCGCGACCTCTCCGATGACCTCAAGCCGGCGGCCGATGCCCTGGAAACCGGCAAGCGCGCGCTGGATCGCGGCATCCTCGACCTCGAGCTCGGTGGCGACCGCGATCGCGGCGAGTGCGTTCCTCACGTTGTGCAGTCCCGGCAGGTTCAGCGCGACCGCGAGCGGCGGCCGGCCCGCGCGGATCACCTGGAAGCGCGTGGTGCCGCCCTCGCGCTCGAGCGCGACGGCGCGCAGGTCCGCGTCCTCGCCGAGCCCGTAGCGCACGGTCGGGCGGCCCACCTGCGGGAGGATCTCACGCACCACCACGTCGTCGCTGCAAAGCACGGCGAGGCCGTGGAACGGCAGGTTGTGCAGGAACTCGACGAAGCTCAGCTTCAGCCTCTCGAAATCGCCGCCGTGCGTGGCGAGGTGGTCGTTATCGATGTTCGTCACGATCGAGATGACCGGCTGCAGGTGCAGGAACGAGGCGTCGCTCTCGTCCGCTTCCGCGACGAGGTAGCGGCTCGTGCCGAGCTTCGCGTTGCTGCCTGCGCTCTTCAGGAGCCCGCCGATCACGAAGGTCGGGTCGAGGCCGCCTTCCGCGAGGACCGATGCGACAAGGCTCGTGGTCGTCGTCTTGCCGTGGGTGCCGGCGACCGCGATGCCCTGGCGGAACCGCATGAGCTCGCCGAGCATCTCCGCGCGGCGCACGACGGGGATGCGCGACGCGAGGGCCGCGAGCAGCTCCGGGTTTGCGGGCTGGACCGCCGAGGAAACGACGACGACGCTCGCGCCCGCGACCTGCCCGGCCGCGTGGCCGATGAAAATGCGCACGCCCATCTTCGCGAGCCGCGCCGTCACCGCGTTCGCGCGCAGGTCCGAGCCCTGGACCGCATAGCCCAGGTTCACGAGCACCTCGGCGATGCCGCCCATGCCGGCGCCGCCGATTCCGATCAGGTGAATGAGGCTGACGCGCCGCATGCGGTCGCTCATGCGCGCCTCCCTTCGGCCAGCAGGCAGAGGTCGGCGACACGACGCGCGGCGTCGGTCACCGCGAGCGCGCGCGCGGCCTCGGCCATCGCGAGCAGGCGCGAGCGGCCGTTGCCGAAAAGCGTTGCGATGCGGTTCGCGAGCTCGGGCGCCGTCAGGCCCGTCTCCGTGACGACCTGCGCCGCGCTCACGCGCCCGAGCCACTCCGCATTCTTGGTCTGGTGGTCGTCCACGGCCGCGGGAAACGGGACGAGGATCGACCCGACGCCGGCGGCCGCGAGTTCGGCGACCGTCGAGGCGCCGGCGCGCGAGACGACGAGGTCGGCATTGGCGTAGGCCGCCGCCATGTCGTCGATGAACGTGCGCACCTCGGCCTGGATGCCGGCGGCGCGATAGGCCGCCTCGGTCGCTTCGCGATCCTTCGCGCCGGTCTGGTGCAGGACCCAGGGCCGCCGCCCTTCGGGCAGGAGTGCGACCGCCGCCGGCACGAGCCGGTTGAGCGCAGTCGCGCCCTGGCTGCCGCCGAAGACGAAGAGCCTCATCGGGCCGTTCCGGGATTCAAAGCGCTGCCGCGGTGGCGGGAGCTCCGCGATCTCGGGCCGCACGGGGTTGCCGACGTAGAGCGCCTTGCGCGACGCCGGGAAGCTGCCGGGAAATCCTTCCGCGATGCGCGACGCGACGCGCGCAAGCCAGCGGTTCGTGAGTCCGGCGACGGCGTTCTGCTCATGGATCACGAGCGGCGCACCCGAGAGCCAGGCCGCGATGCCGCCTGGCCCCGAGGCGAAGCCGCCGCAGCCGAGCACGACGCCGGGCTTGCGCTTCGCAAGCGCGCGCCGCGCCTGCGTCACCGCGCGCCAGAGGCGGACCGGCGCCGCGATCCAGCGCGTGAAGCCCTTGCCGCGCAAGCCCTCGACCTCGATCCACTCGACCGGATAGCCGGCTGCGGGAACGAGGCGCGCCTCGATGCCGCGCTCGGTGCCGAGCCACACGATGTCGCGATTTGCGCGCAGCTGCCCCGCGATCGCGAGCGCCGGGAAGACGTGCCCGCCGGTTCCGCCCGCCATGATCATGACGGTGCGGCTCATGGCGAACGCCCTTCCGAGGGAATGGCGCTCTTGCCGGAGGCGACGACTTCGTGGTGGACCCGAAGCAGCATCCCGACCCAGGCAAGCGTCACGAGCATGCTCGAGCGGCCATACGAGAGCAGCGGGAGCGTCAATCCCTTGGTCGGCAAGAGACCCATGTTCACGCCGATGTTCAGGAAGGCCTGCAGGCCGATCCAGACGCCGAAGCCCGCGGCAATGCAGGCGTGCAGCGGCATGCCGGCATCCGCGGCGATGCGTGAGAGCCGCAGGCTCCGCAGCACGATCACGAGGAAAGCGGCCACGACCAGCGTGACGCCGAGCAGCCCGAACTCCTCGGCGAACACGGCGAACACGAAATCCGTGTGCGCCTCGGGCAGGTAGTAGAGCTTCTGGATGCTCGAGCCGAGGCCGACGCCGAACCATTCGCCGCGCCCGATCGCGATCAGCGACTGGGTCAGCTGAAAGCCCGTCTTGAACGGGTCCTCCCAGGGATTCAGGAAAGCCGTGATGCGCAGGACGCGATACGGACTTGCCACTGCGAGGGCCGCGACGGCGAGGAGCCCGGCGCCGCAGACGACCATGAAGTCGCGGAACCGCGCGCCC
>DATBSX010000050.1:0-2771 GCA_036559565.1 Steroidobacteraceae bacterium
CCGGGCAGGGGCAATAGCAGCGGGACGAACGCGAACGCGGCGGTGAGAAGCCCGATGCCAGAACCCGAAGCCGGCCAGATCGCAACGGATGCGCCGAGCAGGATCCAGGCCGCGACCGCGAGCCGCAAAACCGTTCGCGAGCGATCGCTCATCCGGCGGCAGAGAGGCGCAGCGCCACCGAGGCGACCCGCGCGCCGAGCGCCTGCGCGAGGCTGCGCTCGCCCTCGGTGAGCGCGCGGCGTTCGCCTTCGCGAACGATGCGGCTCGCCCCGTAAGGCGTGCCACCCCCGGTCGTATCCGAGAGGGCCGGTTCCGTGAACGGAAGTCCGACGATCAGCATGCCGTGGTGCAGGAGGGGCAACAGCATGCCGAGCGGCGTCGTTTCCTGGCCGCCGTGCGGCGTGCTGCCCGAAGTGAATGCCCCGACCGGCTTGCCTGCCAGCACGCCCGTAAGCCACAGGCTCGAAGTGCCGTCGAAAAACGCCATGAGCGGCGCCGCCATGTTCCCGAACCGGACCGGACTGCCGACGACCATCCCGGCGCATTCGCGCAGGTCATCGTGCGTGGCGAAAGCGGCGCCGTCCTCGGCCGCGGCCGGCGAGGCGCCGGACTGCGCAAGGGCCGGCACCGTGCGCAGTCGCGCGCGGCAACCGGGGACGCCGTCCACGCCGCGCGCGACCTGGCGCGCGAGTTCGGCGGTCGCGCCGTGGCGGCTGTAATAGAGGATCAGGATCTCCGGCATCGCGGCTTGCCTTCGGTTGAGTGCAAACACAGACTGTGACGCCGTGAATTCTAGGCCATCACCCGAGTCCGCGCGGCGCGTCTCGGTCCGCGGGCGCGTCCAGGGCGTGTGGTTTCGCGCGAGCACGGCCGAGCGCGCGACTGCGCTCGGCCTTCGCGGGACCGCGGAGAACCGCCCGGACGGCAGCGTGCTGGTGCATGCCGCGGGCCCGCCCGAGGCGCTCGCCCGGCTGATCGAGTGGCTGCACCAGGGCCCGCCCATGGCGCGCGTGGATGCAGTCGAGGTCGAGGTGATCGAGCCCGCTTCGCGGGATTGGCCGGAGGGATTCCTTGATCGTTAGGACCGGAGGGGACAGTCCCCTTTGCGCCAAAGCGCGCAAAGGTGACAGTCCCCTAGCGCGCAAAGGTGACAGTCCCCGCTAGCGTCGCCAGCGCGAATTGAGGCGCCCCAGCACGAGGTCCGGGTACTCGCGCCGGCCGACGCTGCCGTTGTAGCGGCCGAGCGCGCGGCGGTAGTCGCCGCGTTCGCGTTCGAGGTAGTAGGCGAGGATCGCCGAGCCCATGCGGATATTGAGCTCGACGTCGATCAGGTCCTTCTTCGACAGGCCGAGCTCGGTGGGCCAGAACGGCATCACCTGCATCAGTCCGACCGCGCCCGCGTACGACACGGCAAACGGATCGAAGGCGCTCTCGACGTCGATGACGGCAAGCACGAGCTGCGGGCGGTCGCGCAGCATCGCGTGCTTGCTCGCTTCGCAGCTCACGGCGCGCAGGATCCGCTCGGCCGCCTTCTCGATGTCGTCGCCGAGCCGCAGGTCCGGCGGCTGGGCGCGCAGGCGCGACTCGACACGCGGCCGCATCAGCGCAAACCACACGACGTCGTCGTACTTGGCGGCGAAGCAGGGCGCTTCCTTGATGGCCGCGGCGATGACTTCGCGCAGCCCCGGGTCCTGCTGGCGGTCGGCCTGCGCGGCGGGCGCGAGTGACAGGGTGAGGAGCGCCGCGGCCGCGAGCCGCGCAGTGCCGATGCCGGCCCGGCAGCTCCTTCTCATCCGGCCGCGACGCGCTTCTGCAGGAATTCGAGCGCCTGCGCCTGCGGGAATTCCTCGTTGGCCTCGGCGCGGCGGTAGCGGTACTCAAGTTTTCCGGCGGCCAGGCCCCGCTCGGACACGACGAGCCGGTGCGGAATCCCGCCCAGTTCCGCGTCGGCGAACTTGACGCCGGGCCTCGCATCGCGGTCGTCGAGGAGCACTTCGATGCCCGCCTCGCCGAGTTCGCGGTAGAGGGCGAGGGCGGTATTTCGCACGGCTTCCGATTTCTCCCAGTTGAGCCCGACGAGGACGACGTCGAACGGCGCGAGCGGCGCCGGCCAGATGATCCCGCGCTCGTCGTGGTTCTGCTCGATCGCGGCCGCCACGATGCGCGTGACGCCGATGCCGTAGCAGCCCATGTGCATCGCGATGTCGCGGCCCTGTTCGTCCTGCACGGTCGCCTTCATCGACTCGCTGTACTTGCAGCCGAGACGGAAAACGTGGCCGACTTCAATGCCGCGCGCGATCGAGAGGCGGCCGCCGCCCGGGCTCGGATCGCCGTCCACGACGTTCCGAAGGTCCGCAGCAGCAGGCTCCGGCAGGTCGCGTCCCCAGTTGACGCCGGCGAGGTGCATATCGGACTTGTTGGCGCCGCACACGAAATCCGCGAGTGCAGCAGCCGCATGGTCGGCGATCACGGGCAGCTTCAATCCGACCGGGCCCAGGAATCCGGGCTCGCTGCCGAATGCGGCCGCAATGCGCGCGGGATCCGCCATGCGCAGGGGCTTTGCGACTGCGGGGTGCTTGCTTGCCTTGAGCGCATTCAATTCATGGTCGCCTCGGAGCAGCAGCACGACGAGCCCGCCGTCGGCGCCATCGACAACCATGGTCTTGAGGAGCCGCGCAGCGGGCAGCTTGAGGAGGGTTGCGACGTCCGCGATCGTGCGCGCGGCCGGTGTCGCGACCTCGCGCAGTGCCTCTTTCGCGGCCGCGCGCGCC
>DATBSX010000051.1:0-2882 GCA_036559565.1 Steroidobacteraceae bacterium
GGATCACGCGCTTGCGCTGAAGCGTCCACAGGCGCTCCAGCACGATGGCGGCAGCGACCACCGAGCACAGGATGATCGGCCACATGACGGGGCCGCCCGCGAGGATGATTTCCCACATGGCGCGGCATGATACCGTGCGGCTGCTTCGCCTGCCCGCGCCCTCAGCCGCCGGTCCCGTCGCGCCACCAGCGCGGCCGATCATGCCGCTCGGCTGAAACCTCCAGCGGCCCCGGTGCGGCCGGAAAGCGCACTCGGATGGCGCCCGCTTCCGCGGTGTCGAGAATGGTCGTGCCAGCGGCCCGCCAACGTGCGACCACGCCGGCATCCGGCATGCCCCAGCGATTGCCGAAGCCCGCCGATGCGATGCCGAGTCGTGCGGATGCCGCGTGGACGAGCTCCGGCGACGATGAACTGCGGCTGCCGTGATGCGGCAACAGCACGACATCGGCCGCGACGTCGTGTGCGACGAGCGCCGCCTCCGCAGCCGCTTCAGGATCGGCGAGCAGCAGGGCCGTACCGCCGGGACCGCTCACGGCAAGGGCGCAGGACCGGTCATTGTCGCTGCCCTCGAATCCTGCCGGCGGGTGCAGCACGCGAAACGCGACGCCGTCCCAGGTCCAGGAGTCGCCGCGAAGGCAGGTCGAGTCCGCATGCAATCGGCTGCCCGGCGCGGCCATCGTGCGCCCGACACGCAGTTCGCGCCGCAGGAGTTCCACACCGCCGGCGTGATCCTGGTCGTCGTGGCTCACGACGAGCAGGTCGATATCGCGAACGCCCCGTGCGCGCAGGTAAGGCAGGAGCGACACCCGCGCCGCCGGCGGACCGCCGCGCCAGCTCGGCCCCGTGTCAAAGACGAGCGCGTGATTTGCCGTCTCGACGACGGCTGCAAGTCCCTGACCAACATCGATGACGGCCAGCGAGAATGCGCGGGCGTCGGGTTTCTCCGTCCGGCCACAGGTGATCGCGAGCAGCATCGCCGCCGCTGCGAGGCGCAGTCCCGCGACCGGCACGAGGAGCGCGGCAAACGCGAGGGCGCCGGCGGCGGCCATGAGCGCGAGCGGCTCTGCCGCAGGCGACCAGCTGGCGAAAGGCCAGGACGCCATGGCTTCGAGTGCGGGCCACGCGCGATCCAGGATCGCCGCAAGCAGACGCCAGAGCCCGGCTGGCGCCGCCGGTGCAATGGCGGCGAGCGCGCTACCGGCCAGCACGGCGGGTAGCAACACGAAGCCGAACACGGGGATCGCAACGGCATTGGCGACCGGCGCAATCAACGACAGGCGCCCGAACGTCGCCGCGAGCACCGGCGTCAGCAGCGCCATGATCGAGAGCTGCGACTTCGCGAAACCCGCGAGCTTCCCGAGCCAGCCGGACTCCCGCATCACCAATGCGACGAGTACCGCGGTCGCGACGAACGAGAGCCAGAAGCCTGCGGACGTGATGGCAACAGGATCCGTGGCAACCAGGACGAATGCCGCGATCGCGAGCACCTGGGAAAACGGCCATGAACGTCGAAGCCAGCGCAGCGAGGCGAGGACGGCGACCGTCGCGAGCGTGCGCAGGGCAGGAAGCGAGGCGCCGGAGAGCCAGGCATAACCCGCCGTGACCCCGACCACGATCAGGTTCTCGACCGCGACGCGCGTCGTCAGCCTGGCAAGTCTCGGTATCCGCCACGCGAATCGCAGCAAGGCCAGCACCGACAGCGCGCACGCCGTGACGTGCAGGCCTGAGATCGCGATGAGGTGCGCGACGCCCGTGACCGCAAAGGCGTCCCACAGCCGGTCCGGGATATTGCCGCGTACGCCGACGGCCAGTCCCTGCAGGACGGCGGCCGACGGTCCCGGCGCCACGGCGTCCGAAATGGAGTCGGCAATGCGCTCGCGCAGGCGCTCGATCGGTTGCCGCGGCGGGACCGTCAGCCGCCGGGGCCCGTCATCGCTTGCCCCGTAGCCTGTCGCATCGATGCGCTCGGCGAGAAGCGCCAGCTCGCGATCCTGTGCGCCGGGATTCGCGAAGCCGTGCCGGCAGCGCAGCCGCGCCGCGAGGTGCCAGCATTCACCGGGCGAGGGTTTCTGCACGGCCTCGTACCACGCAAGGCGCACACGCCGTGGCCAGGGCCGCGGCGCCGACGCCTCGATCACGTCCAGGTCGAAGTCGGTCCGGTCTTCCCGTTCGAGCGCAGGTGCGGACACGCGGCCGGTGAGCGCGACCACCTCGCGATCGTGGGAACAAGGCCAGGCAGATGCGAGCCAGAGGGCGGCGAGCAACTGGGTCCAGGCGAAGCCGGCGAGCATGGCGGCCGCAAGTGGCCAGCGCCGCGCCGCGAGCACGCCAAGTACTGCCACGGCCGCAATGAGTTCACCGCGCCACAGTGCGGGCAGCACGTGCACCGCCGCCGCTCCCGCGCAGAACGCGAGCGCAAACCGGATCATCGTGATTGGCCCTTGACCGGGTCGCCGACAGCATGCCGGGCGGCCGCCGGGACTGCAGCGCGATCAGGCGGTGCTTTCGACCAGAATTCCGTCTTCGAGCAGGAGCACGCGGTCCATGCGCGCGGCAAGGCCCCGGTCGTGCGTGACAATGACCAGGCTGGTGCCGAGCTCGCGGTTGAGCTCCATCATGAGATCGAGGATCTGCTTCGCATGACGCCCGTCCAGATTGCCCGTCGGCTCGTCCGCGAGAACGATGCGCGGCCGCGTGATGAGCGCCCGTGCGACAGCGGCACGCTGCCGCTCGCCGCCCGAAAGTTGCGACGGGCGGTGCCCGAGCCGCTCCCCGAGACCGACACGCGCGAGCAGCGCCGACGCTTCGCGCGCGGCCTCCGCGCGCGCCATGCGCCGGATGAGAAGCGGCATCGCGACGTTCTCGAGCGCGCTGAACTCCGG
>DATBSX010000052.1:0-5240 GCA_036559565.1 Steroidobacteraceae bacterium
GAGCCGCGCGCCGATCAGCATCACGACGTCGGCCTCCGGCAGCACGAAGGACCGGGCCGCCGAGGCGCAAAGCTCATGGGTATCCGGCAGCAGCCCCTTCGCCATCGACATCGGCAGGTACGGGATGCCGGTCTTCTCGACGAGCGCCTTGATGTCGGCATCGGCCTGCGCGTACGCCGCGCCCTTGCCGAGGATGATCAGCGGCTTTTTCGCGGACTTCAGAAGGTCGAGCGCGCGCTTGACCGCGTCGGCTCCGGGAATCTGCTTCGGCGCCGGATCGACGACCTTGATGAGCGTGCTCGCGCCGGTCGCCGCGTCGATCGCCTGCGGGAACAGCTTCGCGGGCAGGTCGAGGTAGACGCCGCCGGGGCGGCCCGACAGCGCAGCGCGGATCGCGCGCGCGATGCCGACGCCGATGTCCTCGGCGTGCAGCACGCGGAACGCCGCCTTGCACAGCGGCTTCGCGATCGCGAGCTGGTCCATCTCCTCGTAGTCGCCTTGCTGCAGGTCGACGATCTCGCGCTCGGAGCTCCCGCTGATCAGGATCATCGGGAAGCAGTTGACCGTCGCGTGCGCGAGCGCGGTGAGCCCGTTCAGGAATCCCGGCGCGGACACGGTCAGGCAGATGCCCGGCTTCTGCGTCAGGAAGCCCGCGATCGACGCCGCGTAGCCGGCGTTCTGCTCGTGCCGGAAGCTGATCACGCGCATGCCGTTGCGCTGGAGCTTGCGCGTGAGGTCGGTGATCGGGATGCCGGGCAGGCCGAAGATCGTGTCGATGCCGTTGAGCTTCAGCGCGTCGATGACGAGCTGGAAGCCGTCGGTCTCGTGCGCGTGCGCGTCGGTCGCGGCGCCTGCATTTCTCGTCCCGTCGTCCGCGATCGCGGCGGGCTTCGAAGCGGTCTTCAGCGCTTGGTCGTTCATGCGAGCCTCTCGGGCAGGTCGGCGCCGTCGCATTGCGCTCGCCTCCGTCGCAATGGACGGCGCGATGCGAACGGCGTGTTCAGGGGGTGAGGCGGGTAGCCGGGCGAAGGCCCGGGTTTCCTCCAGTGAGTGCCGTCGCCGGCAACGACCGGTGCGGACCTTCGTTCCCGTTAAGGTATTTGATATATCAGACGGCTGTCAACGCGTGCGAGGTGCTTTCGTCAGCCTTTTCGATGTTGCGGCGCAACATGCGCGGGCGGCCGGCGATCGGCGTGCATATAGCCTTCGATCAGCCGGGCGCCGTCGCGTTCGAGGAACGCCTTGAACGCCACCGCGACCGGCGGCAGCCGCTTCTGGCGATGATGCACGACGTACCAGTGCCGCATCGCCGGGAAGCCTTCGATGTCGAGGACCGTCAACGCGCCGGTCGCGAGCTCGAGCGCGATGGCATGGGAGGACAGGAAGCCCAGGCCGAAGCCGGCGATCACCGACTGCTTGATCGTCTCGTTGCTCGCGATCTCCATCGCGATGCGCAACGACGGGAAGCGCGCGCCGAACGCGTCGCGCATCGAGTTCCAGGTGTCCGAGCCCGGCTCCCGCACGCAGAACGGCTCGCCGAGCACGCGCGCGAGCGGAATGCGCGCGACGCCCGCGAGCGGATGCGACGGCGCCGCGACGATCACGTACGCGTGCGGCGCGAACGCCTCGGCGACCATGTCCGCGCCTTCCGGCGGGCGCACCATGACCGCGAGGTCCGAGAGATTGTCGGCGAGCCGGCGCAGGAGGCCTTCGCGGTTCTGCACGGTGAGGTCGATGCGCACGCCAGGGTGCGCATGCGTGAACTCGGCGAGCATCCGCGGGAAGAAATAGTCGCCGGCGCTGATGACGGCGACCGACAGCGTGCCGCCTTCGACACCCTTCAGCCGCGCCATCGCATCCTCGGCCTCACGGAACTGCGCGAGGATCGCCGCGCTCTGCGCGACGAGCTCGCGGCCGGCGGCGGTCAGGTGGATGCGCCGGCCGAGCCGCTCCAGCAGCGGCAACCCGGCGTGGCCCTCGAGCTCGCGGATCTGCGCGGAGACCGCGGGCTGCGTCAGGTGCAGCTCTTCGGCCGCCCGGGTGATTGAAAGGTGCCGCGCCACCGTCTGGAAGACCTTGAGTTGGCGCAACGTCGCATTTTTCATAAGCCATAGGTTATGTCTGACACAACAAACCTAATCTATACATTATGTGAACGGGGGTCTACGCTGTCGACATCGCGTTTCGTCCGCCGCCGGAGACCGCCATGTTCGCCAGGACCGCTGCCCGCCGCCCGACCCAGCTTCGCGTCGTCCGGCAGTCCAGTCCGGAACTCGACGCCTACAACCTGGCGTTCGACGAACTGGAGCTGGACTGGCGGTGGGACCAGTCGATCCTCGACGAACTGGCCGCGATCGGCTCGGAAAAGGAGCGAATCGTCGCGTATCTTCGCCAGCACCGGCCCCATCTCCTCAAGGTATACGACGCCGACGCGCTCGCCGAGCACATCGCCGAGGTCAAGGCGCGGCAGCCCGCTCGCTAGCGGTTTTCAGCTTTCAGGATCGGGCGGCCCCACCTCCTCGGGGTGCCCATTCCCCTCGGTCCGGCTCGCGCCGGACCTCTTTCCGCTCGGGCGGACAAAGTCGCGGCCGGCATTCCCTGCCCGGCCGCTGATATATAAGATACGCCGTACATGTCCGCCGGCGCCGCCGCCCCGAAGAAGATCCCGCTCGCGCTCTCGCCGCTCAACGCGACCGCGAGCCTGCGCGACCGCGCGTACGCCGCCCTCAAGCAGGCGATCGTCGACGCCGACATCTACTCGCACCCGGGCGAGGTGAGGATCGACGAGCGCCAGCTCGCGCTGTCGCTCGGCGTGTCGCGCACCCCGATCCGCGAGGCGATGACGCTGCTCGAGCATGAAGGCCTGCTGCGCACGGTCCCGCGCAAGGGCATCTTCATCGTGCGCAAGACCAAGCGGCAGATCGTCGAGATGATCGAGATGTGGGCCGCGATCGAGAGCATGGCGGCGCGACTCGCGACGCTCAACGCTTCCGACGACGAGATCGCGGGCCTTCGCAAGATGTTCGACGACTTCCGCAACGCCGCGCCGGCCGAGCACATCAACGAGTACTCGGACGCGAACATCGCGTTCCACCAGGCGATCATCCGGCTGTCCGGCTCGCACCTGATGGGGCAGACGCTCGAGAACCTGTTCATCCATGTCCGCGCCATCCGCCGGATGACGATCTCGCAGGCGGACCGCGCGTCGCGCTCGATCATCGACCACATGCGCATCATCGAGGCGCTCGAGAAGCGCGACACCGAGCTCGCCGAGCGGCTCGTGCGGCAGCACTCACTGGATCTCGCGGCGTACGTCGAGAAGCACTGCGACTTCCTGGACTAGCGGCGTCGCTTCGTCGGCGAGGGGCCTCGCTTGCGAAGCAAGCGGGGATCGACGACGAACGCTTGCGATCGCCGCGGCAGCCGACGCTCGACGCCGCGACTAGCGCAGCCGGTGCAAGGAGGCTGCTGTGATCCCCCCGGAGCGGCCTTCGGCCGCCTCCCCCCGACGGGGCACGCGCCCTTGGGGCGGCGGTGTGATCCCCCCGGAGCGCGTTCCGCGCTTCCCCCCGTGGGGGCGCGACCTCGGGGCGACCCTTCGGTCGCCAAGTCTCGGCGCGCCGAGCGTCGGCTAGCTACTGGCTACGTCGAGCATGATCTTGCCGACGTGCTGCGACGACTCCATCAGCGCGTGCGCCTTCGCGGCGTCGGCGAGCGGGTACACGCGGTGGATCACCGGGGCGATCTTTCCCGACGCGTAGAGCGGCCAGATGCGCTCGCGCAGCGCGGCGGCGATCGCGACCTTCCGCTCGGCGGGGCTCGCGCGCATCGTCGAGCCGGTGACCGTCAGGCGCCTCAGCATGATCGGCATCCAGTCGGCCTCGACCTTGCTTCCGTGCAGGAATGCAATGATCACCAGCCGGCCCTCGAGCGCGATGCAACGCAGGTTCTTCGCGATGTAGTCGCCGCCGACCATGTCGAGAATCAGCTCGATGCCCTTCTTGTTCGTGATCGTCGCGACCTCGGCGACGAAGTCCGCCGTGCGGTAGTTGATCGCGTGATCCGCGCCGAGCTTGCGGCAGAACGCGGCCTTGTCGTCGCTGCCGACGGTCGTGATCACCTTCGCGCCGAACGCCTTCGCGTACTGGATCGCGGTCGTGCCGATGCCGCTCGTGCCGCCGTGGACCAGGATCGTCTCGCCCGCGGCGAGCTTCCCGCGCTCGAACACGTTGTGCCAGACGGTGAACGCGTTCTCGGGCAGCGCCGCGGCTTCGAGCAGCGACAGCCCGCGCGGAAGCGGCAGGCAGTGGCCGGCGGGCGCGACGCAATACTCGGCGTAGCCGCCGCCAGGCGTGAGCGCGCAGATCTCGTCGCCGATGTGCCATGCCGCGACGTTCGCGCCGACCGCGGCGACCGTTCCCGCGACTTCGAGGCCGATGACGGGCGAGGCGCCGGGCGGCGGCGGATAGTGGCCGGCGCGCTGGATGCAGTCGGGGCGGTTGACGCCGGCGTAGCGGACGCGGATCAGCACGTCGCCGGAGCCCGGTTGCGGCACCGGGCCCTCGGCGATCGCCAGCACATCGGGGGGGCCGGGCTCGCGCGCGGCGATGAAGCGCATGGTGGTCGGGATCGTCATGGGCGAATTATGCGCGATGCGAGGTGCGCGACGCATTGCGCCGCCGCGCACTGACCGTCCGCACGCCGAGACGCGTCACGCGCGGCCCGTAACGGGATGTGCGTCGCCCGAGGGCGACGCATGATCCGGGTTACGGGAGCGCGGCACCGCCGCCCGCGCGGCACGAATCGCCGATTCACCGCGCGAATCGCTGCCGCAACTCTGCCTTGGTCACCTTTCCCCGAATTGCGCGGCAGCTCGACAACGAAGAACACGCGCTTCGGCACCTTGAAGCTCGCGATGTCGGCCTTGAGCTTAGCGATCACCGACGCCTCGGTCAGCGCATGTCCCGCCTTCGCGACGACAACCGCAGTCACCGCTTCACCGAAATCCGGATGCGGCACGCCGATCACCGCGCTCTCGGCGACGCCGTCGATCGCGTCGATGCGTTCCTCGATTTCCTTCGGATAGACATTGAGGCCGCCGGTGATGATCAGGTCCTTCGCGCGGCCGACGATCCGGAGGTAGCGCTCGGCCGTCCATTCGCCCATGTCGCCCGTCTTGAACCAGCCGTCCGGCGTGAACTCCTCGCGCGTCTTCTCCGGCAGGTTCCAGTAGCCCTTCA
>DATBSX010000053.1:0-5691 GCA_036559565.1 Steroidobacteraceae bacterium
CCTTCGTGGACGATCTGGGTGCCGACTCGCTCGACACCGTCGAGCTCGTGATGGCGCTCGAAGAGGAATTCGAGACCGAGATCCCAGACGAGGATGCCGAGAAGATCACCACGGTGCAGCAGGCGATCGATTACATCGTCCAGCACCAGTCCAAGTCCTGAAGTCATTCGCGCGCGGGACCCGGCCCCGGGGCCGGGTCGCGTTGCGCCATTCCTGCCCACTTCCAGCCTGGGGTTGATGCCTTGAGCAAGCGACGCGTCGTCGTCACGGGTCTCGGCATGGTCTCGCCGCTCGGCAACACCGTGGCCGCGAGCTGGGCCGGCGCGCTTGCGGGCAAGAGCGGCATCGGGCCGATCACGCGATTCGATACGACCAGCTTTCCCTGCACGATCGCGGGCAGCATCCCCGACTTCGACGTCACGAAGTACATGCCCGCCAAGGAAGCGCGGCGCATGGACCTTTTCATGCAGTACGGCGTTGCGGCCGGCGTGCAGGCGATCGCGGACAGCGGGCTCGAAATCACGGATGCGAACCGCGCGCGCGTCGGCCTCGTCTTCGGGGCAGGCATCGGCGGGCTCGCGACCATCGAAGACAACTACGGCAAGTACCTCGAAACGAGAACCCCGAAGAAGATCTCGCCGTTCTACATCCCGGCCTCGATCGTCAACATGATCTCGGGCCACCTGTCCATCATGTACGGCATCACGGGACCGAACCTCGCGGTCATCACCGCCTGCACCACGTCGACGCATGCCGTCGGCATCGGCATGCGCACGATCCAGTACGGCGATGCCGACGTCGTCGTCGCGGGCGGCTCGGAGATGGCCCAGACGCCGACCGCAGTCGGCGGCTTCAGCCAGGCGCGTGCGCTTTCGACTCGAAACGACGAGCCCACCAAGGCGAGCCGGCCCTGGGACCGTGACCGCGACGGGTTCGTGATGGGCGATGGCGCCGGGGGCATGGTGCTCGAGGAATATGAGTACGCGAAGGGGCGCGGCGCGCGCATCTACGCGGAACTCGTCGGCTTCGGCATGAGCGGCGATGCCTACCACATCACGGCGCCGCCGGATGACGGCGCGGGCGCGCGGCTCTCCATGGAAAACAGCCTGCGCGACGCCGGCATCCGTGCGGACGAGGTGCAGTACGTCAACGCGCATGCGACCTCGACGCCGCTCGGCGACGTCGCGGAGACGATCGCGATGAAGAACGCATTCGGGGCGCACGCTTTGAGGCTCGCCGTCAGCTCGACCAAGTCGATGACCGGCCACCTGCTCGGGGCCGCCGGCGTGGTCGAGGCCATCTTCAGCGTGCTCGCCATCCGCGACCAGGTCGCGCCGCCGACGATCAACCTGGACAACCCGGGCGAGGGCTGCGATCTCGACTATGTCCCGCACACGGCGCGGCAGATGAAGATCGACACGGTCGTCAGCAATTCCTTTGGCTTCGGCGGCACGAACGGCACGCTGATCTTCCGCGCGCTGCGCTGACGCGGGCCGGTCCCGCATGCCGCGGCGGTCCACCGTGATGCGCGAACTGCCCGCCGTCGCCGATGCGCCGGCTCGAATGCTCGAGCTGCACGCGCGGGATCCAGGGCGCTATCCGGCATTCCTCGACAGCGCGGCCACCGGCGGACCGCTCGGCCGCTTCAGCATCCTGATGGCAGCTCCCGGTCCGCGACTCACCTTGTCGCGGCATGGCGGGCTCGAAGGCCCCGGCGCCGGCAGCAGGTTCTGCGAGCGCCTGAACGGCTGGTGGCGCGACGAGCATGGATCTGGCGCGCCTGCGCCTTGGCCGTTTGCCGGCGGCTGGTTTCTCTATCTCGGCTACGAGCTCGCGGCGGAAGTCGAGCCGACGCTCCGGCTTCCGCTTTCACCGTTTGACATCGTCGCCCTGGCTTGGCGGATGCAGGCGGCGCTCGTGTATGACCACTGGCAAGGTCGTGGCGTCGTATTTGCGGAGGCCGGCGAGGAGTCTGCCGCTGCGCTCGCGGCTGAATTTGAACACGCAACGCCGACAACCGGCACGTCGGCAGTCCGGGCCACGCAGGCGGTCGCGGAGGACGCGCCGGAGCTCTACCTCGAGGCCTGCCGCCGTGCACTCGGGCATATCGCGGCGGGCGACGTCTACCAGGCCAACCTGGCCCGCAGCTGGCGCACGCCGATGCCCGCAAACCTCACGACGGCGGAACTCTATCGCCGTCTGCGTGCGGCCAACCCGGGGGCCTTTGCGGGTTCCGTCGCCATGCCGGGCCTTGCGATTCTCTCGAGCTCGCCGGAGCGCCTCGTGCGCGTGCGGGGACGTCACATCGACACGCGCCCCATTGCGGGCACGCGCCCCCGGCAAGGCAATGCGGACGCCGCGGCGATCGCCGAGCTGACGGGCAGCCCCAAGGAGCAGGCCGAGCACGTCATGCTCATTGACCTCGAGCGCAATGACCTCGGTCGCCTGTGCGAGGCGGGCTCGGTGATCGTGGACGAATTCATGGCCGTCGAGTCCTATGCACACGTGCACCACATCGTGTCGAATGTCAGCGGGCGGTTGCGGGCCGACGTCGAGCCGGGCGACGTGATCCGCGCGCTGTTTCCGGGCGGGACGATCACCGGTTGCCCCAAGGTGCGCTGCATGCAGCTGATCGGCGACCTCGAACGTGTGGGCCGCGGCGCCTATACCGGCGCCATGGGCTACCTCGGACTGGACGGGAGCCTCGACCTCAACATCCTGATCCGGACGATGACCGTGCATGAAGGTGAAATCGAGCTTCGCGCCGGAGCCGGCATCGTGGCGGACTCGGACCCCGTGCGCGAGCTCGAGGAGACGCGCGCCAAGGCACGAGGGCTGCTGCGAGCGCTGGGAAGCCCGGGATGAAGCTCATGTTCGTAAATGGAAGGGCGCAGGCGACGATCGATGCGCTCGATCGCGGCCTGCAATACGGCGACGGGCTCTTCGAGACAATCGCCGTTGCGGCTGGCCGGCCCCGCTTTCTCGACTGGCATCTCGAGCGGCTTGTCGATGGCGCGCGGCGGCTCGGATTTCCCGCGCTCGACCAGGACGGACTTCGAACCGAAATCCTGGACGCGATTGCCGAGCCCAAGGCTGTCGTGAAGCTCATCCTGACGCGCGGCAGCGGCTCGCGCGGCTATCGTCCGCCGCGCGATGCTCGGCCGGCGCGAATCGTTGCGGCTTTCGACTGGCCTGACTTTTCTGCCTCCGCCGAGACTGCCGGCGTGCACGTGGGCTGGTGCCGCACGCGACTCGGCCGCAACGCGTCCCTTGCAGGCCTCAAGCACCTCAACCGGCTCGAACAGGTGCTCGCGCGCGCGGAGTGGGAAGATGGGGCGATGGACGAGGGCCTGATGCAGGACGATCGCGGTCGTGTCATTGCGGCGACGCAGGCGAACCTGTTCGCGCGCCTGGCGGGACAGTGGGTGACGCCCGTGCTGGACGAGTGCGGTGTCGCGGGAGTCATGCGCCGCGCGTTCCTTCACTGGGCGGCCGAGCGAGGCGAGGCCATTGCCGAGCGCCCGATCGCCGCGGACGAAGTCGAAGCCGCGTCGTCCCTGATCCTGACGAATGCGCTGATCGGCGCCTGGCCCGTGCGCGAGCTCGCGGGAAGGACGCTCGCCGTGGATCCGATCGCCCGGGAGTTCAACGCTTGGCTCGCACGCGCATAGGCCACGCCTTTCCATGGATCGCGCTCGCCGTGGTCGTCGCGGTCGGCGCCTGGCTCGGCTGGCGGCAGTACGAGCGGCACTGGCTGCTCGCACCGATCGCCACACTTGGCGCACCCGTGACGTTTGATGTGCCGCAAGGCGCGTCGCTTCGCGCCGTCGCAGGCGCACTCGAACAGCAGGGCCTGATGGAGAGGCCGGGGACCTGGCTTCGCTACGCAACCGCCGAGGGGCTCGCGACGAGGATCCAGGCGGGTGAGTACCGCCTCGTGCCGGGGACGTCGCCGGTCATGCTGCTGAACCAGTTCGTGGCCGGCGACGTGGTCCTGCATGCCGTCACGCTGCCGGAGGGGTGGACCTTCCGCCAGGGACTGGCGGCGATCCAGGCCCATCCCCAGGTTTCGGTCGAGCTCAAGGGCCTGACCGACGCCGCGTTGCTCGCGCGCCTCGGACTTCAGGACAAGAATCCCGAGGGACTCTTTTTCCCGGACACCTACCGCTTTGCGCGCGGCACCAGCGATCGTGAACTTCTGCTGCAGGCGCATGCGCGGCTCGATCAGGAATTGCAGGCGGCATGGGCGACGAGAGAAGAGGGCCTGCCGCTCGAGACGCCCTACGAGGCGCTGATTCTCGCGTCGCTCGTCGAGAAGGAGACGGCGGCGGCCGACGAGCGGCCTCTCATCGCGGGCGTGTTCATCAATCGCCTGCGCAAGGGCATGCGCCTGCAGACCGACCCGACCGTCATCTACGGGCTCGGCGAAAAGTTCGACGGCAACCTGCGCCGCCGCGACCTCGTGAACGACACGCCCTACAACACCTACACTCGGGCCGGGCTGCCGCCGACCCCGATTGCGTTGCCCGGGCGCGCCGCGCTCGAAGCTGCCGTGCGGCCCGCGCACACCGACGCAATCTATTTCGTCGCGACGGGCCTCGGCGATGGCCGCCACTTCTTTGCCGAGTCACTGCTCGCGCACAACTCGAACGTATCGCGCCACATTGCCAACCTGCGCGGCGGCCGCGGCGTTCAGGTACGCTGAATCCGTGCGCGGCCGGTTCATTACCTTCGAGGGCGTGGAGGGCGTCGGAAAGTCGACGCAGATCGCGCGCGCCGCGGATCACTTGCGCAGGCGCGGCATCGAGCCGATCGTCACGCGCGAGCCCGGCGGCACGGCGCTGGCCGAGAAACTGCGCTCGCTCGTGCTGGAGCCCGGGCACGGGGCGATCGGGCCGTCGGCAGAACTGCTCATCATGTTCGCCGCGCGCGCGAGCCACGTGACGGAAGTCATCCGGCCGGCGCTTGCGGAAGGCCGCACCGTCCTCTGTGACCGGTTCACCGATGCGACTGAGGCTTACCAGGGCGGCGGGCGTGGCGTGAATTCGGCCTGGATCCGGGAGCTGGCGCGTATCGCGCATCCGCGCCTGTCACCCGATTTGACGCTCGTCTTCGATGCACCCGCCGAGGTCGCCCATGCACGGCTCTCAGGTCGCGGCGCAAACCAGGACCGCATCGAGTCCGAGGACGCCGCGTTCTTCGAGCGCGTGCGCAAAGCCTACCTCGCGATCGCCGTGCGCGAACCCGCACGCGTCAAGATCGTCGACGCGACGCGCCCGGAAGCCGAAGTGGCCTCCGCCGTCGCGCGACTCATCGACGACGTCCTGCCGGCTACGGGTCGCTGACCGATGGCCGATACGGAACTCGACGACGAAAGCACGCCGCCTCCCGAGGCGGGGCCGATGCTGGAGCGTGCCGGTGTCGACTGGCTGGAGCCGCTGCGCACGCGAATCGCCGCGCAACAGCAACAGGAACGGCTGCCGCATGGGTTCCTGCTCGCCGGCGCGCCCGGTGCCGGGCAGGCCGAAGTCGGGGTCTGGCTGGCCGCGCGACTGCTCTGCCGCGGCGACGCGAGCCGGCCCTGCGGCCGCTGCCCGGATTGCCGGCTCTTTCTCGCCGGAAGCCACCCGGACTACCGCTGGATCGGCGTGCTCAAGGACAAGAAGGAAATCAGCATCGACCAGATGCGCG
>DATBSX010000054.1:0-4284 GCA_036559565.1 Steroidobacteraceae bacterium
AACGCGCACGAGAACTCGCGCAACGACTGAGGAAGGCAGGCACGGCGCGCGCCGCGCTCGAGCGCGTGCGGCAGTTCTGGAAGCGCACGCTCGGTGCCGTGCAGGTGCAGACACCGGACCCGTCCCTGAACGTGCTGGCGAACGGCTGGCTGCTCTACCAGACGCTGGCCTGCCGCTTCTGGGCGCGCAGCGGGTACTACCAGTCCGGCGGCGCATTCGGTTTCCGCGACCAGCTGCAGGACTGCATGGCCCTGGTGCATGCAAAGCCGCAGGTCGTGCGCGATCACCTGCTGCGTTGTGCCGAGCACCAGTTCCCGGAAGGCGACGTCCAGCACTGGTGGCATCCGCCGGCCGCGCGCGGCGTGCGCACGCGTTGCTCGGACGACTACCTTTGGTTGCCACTGGCGGTCTGCCGCTACGTCGAGGTGACAGGCGACGAGAGCGTGCTCGACGAGAATGCGCACTTCCTCGCGGGCCGCACGCTGAACGCCGACGAAGAGTCGTATTACGACCTGCCGTGGAGATCCGGCGAGGTCGCCAGCCTGTACGAGCACTGCGCGCGCGCAATCCGCCACGGCCTTCGCTTCGGACGGCACGGCCTGCCGCTCATGGGATCCGGGGACTGGAACGACGGCATGAACCTCGTCGGCATCCATGGCGCGGGCGAAAGCGTGTGGCTCGGATTCTTCCTGCACGAGGTCCTGACCCGGTTCGGCGAAGTCGCGCGGCGGCGCGACGACAGCGCGATGGCCGACGACTGCGCCCGGGAGGCCGCGGCGCTGCGGCAGAACATCGATCAACATGCCTGGGATGGGCGCTGGTACCTGCGCGCCTGGTTCGACGACGGCTCCCCGCTCGGTTCGTCGGGCAGTGCCGAGTGCGCCATCGATTCCATTTCCCAGAGCTGGTCCGTGCTTTCCCATGCGGGCGGCGCTGAACGCTCGCGCGAGGCGATGGATTCCGTCGACCGCCACCTGGTCCGTCGCGACCACGGCCTCGTCCAGCTGCTCAACCCGCCATTCGACGCGTCGACGCTGAACCCGGGTTACATCAAGGGTTACGTTCCGGGCGTACGCGAGAACGGCGGCCAGTACACGCACGCCGCGGTATGGGCTTCGATGGCGTTTGCCGAGCTGGGCGACAGCGATCGTGCGTGGGAACTGCTGTCACTCATCAATCCGATCACCCATTCGCGGACCGAGGATGCGGTCGCCGTCTACAAAGCCGAGCCCTATGTCGTTGCGGCGGACGTCTATGCGGTCGCGCCGCACACGGGTCGCGGCGGCTGGACCTGGTACACCGGCTCGGCGGGCTGGCTTTACCGGCTGATCGTCGAATCCCTGCTCGGCCTGAATCGGGAAGGCGACCGGCTGCACGTCACGCCCTGCATGCCGAAGGCGTGGAACGACTACGCACTCAGCTATCGGTACGCGGACACGGTTTACCGCATTGCTGTCGAGCGTGGTTCCGGTGCGAATGCGCCGTCGATCGAAGCGACGCTCGATGGCGTCGATCTCGCCGAACCGGGGATACCGCTGGTCGACGACCAGCGGGAGCATGTCGTCCGGATCAGGGTCAACCCGAGTCCCTGACCGCTTCCCGCCCGCGGCTTGAGACGCGGATCACATTTGACAGATCAGGGCGGCGACGCAGCCGTGATGCGTCGCACGAACTGCCCACCCGCACACACTGCGCGTCGCCTTCACGACCCAATATCCAGACTTTCGGGTCAATGGCTTGCGCATGCCGATGAACCGGGTCTGGCCGATCTACCGTTCAGTGCGGACCGCGGTCACGTCCGCGTGGAGCCGTCTGGCCCGGCGGATCCCTCGCGCATCCCGGCTCGGGATCGCCGCCCGGCTTTCGATCGCCTTCAGTGTCGTCGCGATCCTGACGGTCGCCGCCAACCAGATCGCCGAGCACGGCAGTTCGCTGATTCGCGTGATGGCCGCGGCGCCCGTGGTGTCGCCGCCGCTCGACGATCGCACGGCAGAATCCCTGCCCACGGCGCTCGACCAGTTCCAGCGTGCCGTCCTCGCCCGCGTCGAATCGACCGCGGCTCCGCGCGACAAGGCCGAGCTCGAGGCGGCCGCCGCACTTGACGCTGCCCGGGCGAGCTACCTGGATGCCCTGCGTCCCACGATCGGCGACGACGTGCTCCGGGGACTCGAGGGCCAGGTCAACGCGCACAGCCAGCTGGGCGCGCAGCTCGTGCGCTCCTCAGACGCGCGACGCCGGCTCGTGAACGAGCTCGACATCGAATATCAGTCGCTCGACGGCCGCGTGAAGTCCTCGATGGACCGGGTCTGGGCCGTATTCGGCAAGGTGATCGGGCGGGACTACCTGGTCGAGGCCAGCCGTACGCTGGATGATCTCGGCCGCCACCTCGACGACCTCGGCGACTTGCACGGCTACGGTCCCTCGACGGTCCGGGCGATCATCGTGCGCGAGAAGGCATTCGGCGCCCTGCTCACGGAGAACCAATCGAGCATCACGCGCGTGCTCGGAGCGGACTGGCTCGCGCAAACCCGCGCCAACCTGGATCGCGTCGTGTGGCTGCGCGACCTCCTGGTCCGCACGGATTCCCAGCGCAAGGAGACGAACGAGGCCTTCGCGCAGAGCCACGCCGATCTCGCGACCGCCGTCCGCAAGGTCAACTCCCAGTTCGAGGCCTCGCGTGCGTTCGAGTCGGCGCGGCGCCAGTCGGCCGTCATGCTGAACGCGGTCTCGCAGCAGGAGCACCGGCAGCGCAGCCTGCTCGGCTGGCTGAGCGCCGTCGTCCTCATCCTCCTGCTCGCGACGATCGTCAGCACGGTGCGCAGCGTGGTGCTGCCGGTCCGGCGCCTGGTGCGCGCCACCGAGCGCGTCGCGCGCGGCGAACCGGGCGTCGCCGTGCCGCGCGGCGGCATCAAGGAGCTCGACACGCTCGCCATCTCGTTCAACCAGATGGCCGATCACCTGACGGCGGCACAGGAACTCGCCCGCCAGTATCACGGCCAGCTCGAGGCGAAGGTCGAGGAGCGCACCCGCCAGCTGCAGCACCTCGCCGCCCACGACCCGCTGACGCGCCTGCCGAACCGGCGCCAGTTCCTCGTGCAGCTGCACGAGACGCTCGCGCGCGCGACCGAGCGCGGGACGCTGGCAGGCGTCTTCTTCCTCGACCTCGACAACTTCAAGAACGTGAACGACAGCATGGGCCACGTGTTCGGCGACCGCGTGCTGCAGGCCGTTGCGGACCGCCTGCGGGCCACGGTGCGGGAATTCGGCTATTGCGCGCGCCTCGGCGGAGACGAGTTCATCGTCGTGTTCGAGCAGGCGCGCGGGACCGAGGAGATCGAGCGCGGGAGCGAGCTGCTGGTGCAGGGCTTCCAGGAGCCGCTCATCGTCGACGGCCGCGAGCTGGTCATGGGGCTCAGCCTCGGCGCCAGCGTCTTCCCGATTCACGGACGCGACCCCGAGGGGCTGCTGCGCGCGGCCGACGCCGCGCTGTTTCACGCCAAGGCCCAGGGTCGAAGCCGCGTGCGAGTCTTCAGCCCGGAGCTCCTCGAGGCGGCCGCCGCCAAGTTCGCGACCGAGCAGGGCCTGCGCCGCGCGGTCGACCGCGGCGAATTCGAGCTGCACTTCCAGCCGGAGGTGGACCTTGCGACCTGCGAGGTCGGCGTCGTCGAGGCGCTGCTGCGCTGGCGCCTGCCGGACGGCAGCTATGCCTCGCCCCAGGATTTCCTCCCGGTCGCCGAGGACTGCGGCCTGATCCGCGAGATCGGCGAATGGGTGATCCAGTCGACCGTCGAACACGCCGCGCGCTGGCGCGCAGCGGCCTGGCCGCCGGTGCGCATCGCCGTCAACGTCTCCGCGCTGCAGCTCCTCGACAGCCGCTTCGTGCAGAGCCTCGGGCTGGCACTCGAACGGCACCAGCTGGCGCCGGAGTGCATCGAGGTGGAACTGACGGAGAACGTCCTGCAGACCGGGCGCCACACAACCGAGGCGCTGGCCCTGCTGCGCGAACTCGGCACCGGCGTCGCACTCGACGACTTCGGCACCGGCTACTCGTCGCTGGTCTCGCTGCAGCAGCTGCCGCTGACGCGCGTGAAGCTGGACCGCAGCCTCATCGCGACGATTGACACGAGCTCGCGCTCGCAGGCCGTGACGCGTGCGATCATCGCGCTTTGCCAGAGCCTCGGGCTCGAGGTCACGGCCGAGGGCGTCGAGCGGCACGAGCAGCTCGCCTGGCTGCTCGGTTACCCGGCCATGCACCTGCAGGGCTACCTGCTCTGCAGGCCAGTA
>DATBSX010000055.1:0-22399 GCA_036559565.1 Steroidobacteraceae bacterium
TCGGGCAACGGGATCGGCGCCCAGGCGCTCGCGCGCCTCGGCTGGCTCACGGGCGAGAGCCGCTACCTTGCCGCCGCGGAAGCGGCGATCCGCGGCGGGTACGCCTCGCTCGCTCGCGCGCCGGAGGCGCATGCCGCAATGCTGAATGCGCTCGACGAGTACCTCGCCACGGTTGAGATCGTCGTGATCCGGGGGCGCGGCGCCGAACTCGGGTCCTGGCATGAGGCGCTCTCGCGCGATTACTCGCCGCGACGCCTGGTCCTTGCGATTCCATCGGACGAAGAAGGCCTGCCGGAAGCGCTCGCGACGAAACGGCCGCGGGATCGCATCGTCGCCTACGTCTGCCGCGGTCCCGTCTGCTCGGAGCCGATCGAGCGGCTCGACGCGCTCAGCGCTTCACGGCCTTGAATTTAGCGAGCCCCGGGTCGTCGGTCGCATAGCGCGGCAGGCGGTCGCCGACTTCGCACCACGGGGAGCGCTGGTCATAGAAGACGTGGCATTGCGGCTCGCGGTCGATCGGCCCCGGGATCGCCGTGCGCACGACATGCATTTCGCCGGGGCAAAGCGTCGAGGCAAAAAAGAGCGTGGTACCGCAGGTCGGGCAGAACCCGCGCCGGCTCTGCTGCGAGGACGTGTACCAGCGCGGCTCCGCCGATCCCGGCAGGAAGCGAAAGCGCTCCTCGGCCGAGCCGACCCAGCTGACGAAGGCGGCGCCATGCGCCTCGCGGCAATAGCGGCAGTGGCAGTGGGCAAAGAAGAGCGTCGGCGGCGCGATGGCGAAACGCACGGCGCCGCAGAGGCAGCGTCCCTCGAATTCCGTCACGGCCCGGCCCGTCGCCCGACGAGGTTCGCGAGCGCGTAGAGCAGGACGCCGCCAAAGAGTGCGAACAGGCCGTAGCCGCTCGTGCCTCCCGGCAGGCGGCCCGCCATCGGCTCGGCGAAGAATGCAAAGAACAGCAGCAGGGCGCTCACGAGCGCCAGCAGCGAGCCGAGAATCGCGACGACACGCAGTGCGCGCGCCGCCGGCAGCAGATAGTGGACGCCCATCGCGAGGTTCACGAGCCCCGCCGACATCAGGTAGATGTGGCGCGAATTGAACAGCAGGCGCTGGTCCCAGCCCATCTTCATGACCGGCGGCTCGTGCCCGCTCATCAGCATCCCCGTGATCAGGAACCCGGCGATCGCGACCGCGCCGACGACGAGGTGCGCCATGCGCAAGCTGGGCTGCATGCGGCTAACATAGCACCCGATGAATGCGCAGCACGAATTCCTCCCCCTGCCGGGCATGGCCGAGGTGCAGGCTGCGGCCGGACGACTGGCCGGCGTCGCCCGGCGCACGCCGCTCCTCGTCGCCACGCCGCTCGATGACAGGACGGGCGGGCGGCTTCTCATCAAGGTCGAGTCGCTGCAGCGCACCGGCTCATTCAAGTTCCGCGGCGCCTACAACCGGCTCGTGCAGCTCGACGGCGCCGCCAGGCGTGCCGGCGTCGTCGCCTTCTCTTCCGGCAACCACGCCCAGGGCGTCGCCGCGGCGGCGAAGATGCTCGGCATCCCGGCGACCATCGTGATGCCGTCGAATGCGCCGGCGACCAAGCTCGAGAACACGCGCGCACTCGGCGCCGAAGTCGTGCTCTACGACCGCATTACCGAGGACCGCGAGCAGATCGCGCGCAAGATCGTCGCCGAGCGCGGCGCGACGCTCGTTCCGGCCTACGACGATGCGCAAGTCGTCGCCGGCCAGGGCACGGTCGGACTCGAAATGATGCAGCAGGCGGCCGAGCTCGGGCTGAAACCGGATCAGGTGCTCGTGCCGACGAGCGGCGGCGGCCTCACGGCCGGCACGGCCATCGCGGTCCGCGGGCTCTCGCCTGATGCCGTCGTGTACGGCGTCGAGCCCGAGGCCTTCGACGACACGCGCCGTTCGCTCGCGGCCGGAACGCTGCTCACGAACCCGCCCGAGGCGCGGTCGATCTGCGACGCCCTGCAGTCCTCGCCGCCGGGCAGGATCACGTTCGCGCTCAACCGCACGCTGCTCGCCGGCATCCTCACGGTCAGCGATGAGGAGGTCGAGACCGCGATGGCGACGGCCTTCCGTCACCTGCGGCTCGTGGTCGAGCCGGGCGGCGCCGTCGCGCTCGCGGCGGCACTGGCGGGCCGGATCCCGCTCGCGGGCCGGGTCACGGCGATCGTGCTGAGCGGCGGCAACGTCGATGCCGCGACTTTCATCGCGGCCCTAAGCCGGTAAGGTTTCCTCGAGGAATTCGACCTTTCCGGTTTCCAGCGAGTACCAGGCGCCCGTCACGACGAGCCCGTCGCTCGCGATCAGGCCCTCGATGATCGCGGAACCGTGCCGCAGCTGCTTGACCGAAGCGCGCACGTTGGCCGTCATCGCTGCGTGCTCGACCGCCAGCGCGCCCTCTGCCTTGTGGCGCGTGATGAGCTCCTCGACCCCTGGCCGGATGCGGTCCACGATGGCCCGCAGGTTGGGCGATTGGTTCGTCGTCGGGCGGTGAAGCTCCTCGATCGTCGCCTCGATCGCCCCGCAGGACGAATGCCCGAGGACGACGACCAGGCGCGTCCCGAATCGCTCCGCCGCGAATTCGACGCTTCCGATCAGCGACGGCGCGACGATGTTGCCGGCGACCCGTATCACGAAGAGATCGCCCGGTCCCTGGTTGAACACGAGCTCGACCGGTACGCGCGAGTCGGAACAGCCGAGCACGATCGCGAACGGTTCCTGCGCGACGGTCAGCTGCGCACGGCGTGCGGCGGTCAGGAGCGTTCCCGTGCCGCGCGCGTGCGTGGCAAAGCGCGAATTGCCTTCGCGCAGCTTCTGCAGCGCGGCCGCCGCACTCAGGCGATTCACGGTGCCAGCTCCGATTCGAGCTGTGCGATGAAGGCCCGGAGGAATGCCGTGCGGCGCTCCGCTTCGCGCCGGCCCGCGGGGGTCTGCATCGTGTTCGCGAGCGTCAACAGCTTGGCGTAGAAGTGGTCGAGCGAAGCGCCGCGGTCGTCCGGCGCACGCAACCTGCAGAACGGATCGTCGGGCTCGTAGAGCGGGCGGCCGAGCGCGGCGCCCACCGCGATGCAGCGCGCGAGGCCGACGGCGCCCAGTGCGTCGAGCCGGTCGGCGTCCTGCACGACTTTCGCCTCGATGGTACGCGGAACAATGCCTGCCGAATAACTGTGCGCCTCGATGGAGTGCCGGATGTCCGCAAGCCACGTGGCCGGGTAGCCGGCGGCCTCTAGAAAGTGCACGGCGTGCTCCGCTGCAAGCCGCGAGGCGCGCGTACGATCGGGCGAATCCTTGGCGACATGCACGCAGTCGTGCAGCCACGCGGCCGGCAGCACGATCTCGAGGCGCGCGCCCTCCTCGGCGGCGAGCTTCATCGCCGTCGCGACGACGCGCTCGAGGTGCGCGGGACCGTGGCCGGGATCCGCACCGGGCTGCGTGGACGCGAATTCGCGCAGGCGCGGCTCCCAGTCGCCGCGCAGGCGCAAGCCCAGGTCCTCGGCCCGCGCGCTCATCGCCGCACCGGGCTGCGCCGCGCCGGCACGCGGCGCCGCGCTGAACGGGCGCTGCGCTTCGCGAGCGCAACGCCCATCGCCTCGCGCGCCCAGGCGGCGAGTTCGTCCGGTTCTTCGAGGACTTCGGCCGGCACCTGCCAGTAGCCCATCGGCTTGTCAGGTTGGCCCGGGTACGGACAGAACGGCTTCGACCCCGCCTTCTCGTAGCGCGGGCGCGTCGCATCGTCCGCCTTGAAGTACAGCGTGTCGTCGTCGATCAACGCGAAGAAAAGACCGTCGAGGTAGAGGCCGACGCCGCCGAACATGGCCCGCGGCGTGACTCGCCCCGCCGGCGCCAGCTGTTCGAGCACGAAATCTCGGAAGTCGTCGCTGACGGCCATGCGGCTAGTCTAAGCCGGCCGGGCCGCGAACGCGCCGAGCACGCCGGCGACATTGGCGCCGATCTCCGCGACCGCGTAGCCGCCTTCCTGCACCAGGACCGTCGGAAGCCCGAGCCCGGCGAGTCGGGACCCGATCAGGGGGTAGTGTCCCGTAGCGAGCTTGAATCCGCTGATCGGGTCTCGTTCGAAGGTGTCGACGCCGAGCGATACGACGAGCGCATCCGGCGCGAAGCGGCCGATCGCTTCGAGTGCGACGTCGAGCGCGCCCGAGTACGTGTCCCAGCCCGTGCCGAGCGGCAACGGCAGGTTCAGCGTAAAGCCCGTGCCGCGCCCGGCTCCGCGTTCGTCATCGTAGCCGAGATAGTACGGGTACTCGGAGTCCGGCGTGCCGTGCAGGGACACGAACAGCACGTCGTCGCGCTCCCAGAAAATCTCCTGCGAGCCATTGCCGTGGTGGTAGTCGATGTCGAGCAGGGCGACGCGGCCGCAGCCTTCGTCGATCAGGTACTGCGCGGCCAGCGCCGCATTGTTGAGGTAACAGTAGCCGCCATAGACGCTCGTGGATGCATGGTGGCCCGGCGGCCGGCAGAGCGCGTACACCGCGGACTTGCCCTCGCGCACCATCGCCGCAGCCGTCATCGCCGAGTGCGCGGCCGCAAGCGCCGCATCCCAGGTGCCTTCCATGATCGGCGTGCTGGCGTCGAACGCGTGGTAGCCCATGGTCCCGCTGATCCCCTTCGGCCTGCGGTCACGCCGCAGGCCGCGCGCGGGAAAGCCGCTCGGCAGCATGCAGCCTTCCCGTTCCTCCGCTTGCCAGCGCGCGAAGGCCGTGCGCAGGAATTCGACGAAGTCGGCGTCGTGCACGCGATGCAGCCGGGATTCCGGGAATTCGCGCGGCGGCGCCTGCTCGAACGGGCCTGCCCGCAGGGCCGCGAGGATGTGATCGACACGGGCAGGCGTCTCGAAAGTCGGGACGAACTCGCCGCGGTAGAGCTCCTTGCCGCCGTCGTGGCGGGCATGCAGGGGCGAGTAGACGAAGTTCATGAGGGCCCCGCTCCTGTGGACTTTCCGAGTGCGGCGTGTATGCGGTCCCGCAGGTCGCGATGGCGATCCGCGTCGAAGGCGGGCGCAGCGTCCCAGTCGTAGGCCCAGGGCTGCGCAGTCCTGAGATTCGCCGGCTCGTCGTGAAAGCGCGGGATCACGTGCGCATGCAGCGCAGGATCCAGGTTGCCGTAAATCGCATAGTTGATGCGCGCGGCGTGCGTGACGGCGAGGACCGCATCGCCGAGTGCGGCCATGTCGGCGAGGAAAGCGGCGCGCTCCGTGCCCGTGAGCGCGTTCAGCGTCGGCACGACCGGGTCCGGCAGCAGCAGGCAATACCCCGGCAGGAACTGCCGATCACCGAGCACGGCCCAGCCGGAGGCGAGCCGCGCGACGAAAGCCGGATCCTTCCCTTCCCGCAGGGCGTCGACGCGCCGGTGGATGGACGTCGTCATGAATCGCGAAACACGAAAATCTCCGCCGCCCTAGCCCGACCAGCTACGCACCCGACCGACGTCGAGGTGCACGAAATCCGAGTCGGGATAATAGCCCACGCCGCCTGCCGCCTTCGCGAGCGCGAGGTCGCGCAGCTTCGCGAGCGGAAGGCCCTCGAGCCGCACGTCGATCGCCTTGCCTTCCATGTGCAGGCTCTTCGACGACACGCCGTCGGTCGTCGCGACGAGCATCGCGTTCGTCGCGGGCGAGCGGTAGCCCGAGATGACCTGGTAGCGCGGCTCGAGGCCGGCCGCCTCCGCGAGCGATGCGAGCAGATCGAAGAGTCGCGGATCGAGCGGCAGCACGTCGCCGGTGCGGAAATCGCGGAGCAGCCAGTCGAGCCGGCCGAGCTCGCCCGCGCGATAGCCCGCCGCCGTCCCGAACACGGTGTCGAGGACCTCGCCCGTGTGCGTGTGCACGAGGACGAGCCGGCGCCCCGCCGGAAGCTGGGCGCGCGCCGGGCGCGTCACGAGGATCGCGGCGCCGAGAATCGAGGTCAGAACGCGCCGCCGCGCGTCGCAGCCGCAGGCCGGCTCAGGCTTTTCCGGGCTCGACATTGACCGCGATGACCTTGGCGCGCGGGAAGAAGTTGAAGTCGGTCGCGCAGGCAGACGTATAGGCGCCTATCTGGCGCGCGAGCAGGCGCTCGCCGATCTCGAGCACGGGCATCGGCAGGTCTTCCGCGACGACATCGAGGCTGTCGCAGGTCGGGCCCGAGATCACGCAGGCCTCGCGCGGCCGATCGGCGCCGCGCAGCGGTTCCACCGGAAAGCGCATCTTGTCGTACAGCTGGCCGCTGAACGTGCCGTAGATGCCGTCGTCGAGGTAATACCACCAGCGTCCCTCGCGCCGCGCGCGGCCCATCACGGTCGAGAGGCTGATGGCCGCCGGCCCGCAGATGAACCGGCCGGGCTCGGCGATCACGCGGATGCTCTCGGGCAGGCGCGCCAGCGCCGCGCGAATCGGGGCGCAATAACCGTCGATCGCAGGCACGGGTTCCAGGTAGTCGATCGGGAAGCCGCCGCCGATGTCGAGCACGTCGAGCGCGAAACCGCGGGCGCGCGCCTCCGCGATCAGGCGGCCGCAGGTGTCGATCGCCTCGACGTACTTGTCCGGCTTGACGAGCTGCGAACCGGCGTGGAAGGAGAAGCCCATGATCCTGATGCTGCGCTTGGCCGCGTATTCGACCAGCCCGACGGCCGCGTCCGCATCGCAGCCGAACTTGCGCGACAGGTCGATGATCGTGTCGGGATTGCGGAAGGAGATGCGCAGCAGCAGGCGGACGCGGGCGCGGCAGGCGTCGAACTTGGCGATTTCCTCGGCGTTGTCGACGACGAAGGTCGTGACGCCGCAGTCGAGCGCGTGGCGGATGTCCGAACCGCGCTTGATCGGGTGGGTGTGGACGCAGCGGCTCGCCGGGATGCCGGCGTCCCGCACGAGGTCCACCTCGCCGTTCGTCGCGAGGTCGAACCAGGATCCCTCGCGCGCGAGCACCTGGACCACGGTCCGGTCGGGCAAGGGCTTCAACGCGTAGTGCAGGTCGACGCCGGGCAATGCCTTCGCGAGCGCGTGGTACTGGCGCCGCAGGAGGTCGCAGTCGATCACGAACAGCGGCGAGCCGAACTGGACGGCGAGCGCCTCGAGGGCGTCAGGTGCATAGGGCGCCGCAAGGCGCAGGTCCGTCTTCAATCCGTGTTCTCCCTCAATCGAGCAGAGGATCGACCAGAGTCAGCAGGCGATCAAGTGCGCCGCGGTTCGCATCGAGCACGGCCTTGCCGGCCGCGCCCATGACCTGGCGCAGGCTGCTGTCTTCCAGCAGGCCGATGACCGCATGCGCGAGCTGCGCGGCCTCCGACACGACGAAGGCGGCGCCGGCATCCATCAGGAGCTGGGCGATTTCCTCGCCATTGAAATTGTGCGGCCCGGTCAGCACCGGGCATCCGACGGAAGCGGGCTCCAGCAGGTTGTGCCCGCCGATCGGCACGAGGCTTCCGGCAACGAAGGCGACGTCGGCAGCGGCGTAGAAGGTCATCAGCTCGCCCATCGAATCGCCGAGCAGCACGTTCGTCGCCGGCGCGATCGCCATGCCCGAGGAGCGGTTGGCGGAGCGTTCGTGGCGCTTGGCGAGCAGGTCGCGCACCGTCTCGAACCGCTGCGGGTGGCGCGGCACCAGCACGAGCAGCGCGTCCGGGAACTTCGCGACCACGCGGCGGTGCGCATCGAGCACGATCGTCTCCTCGCCTTCGTGCGTGCTGCCCGCCACCCAGATGGGCCGGCCCGGGGCATACCGCTCGCGCCATCGCTTGCCCTGCGCCTCGATGCCGGCGGGCGGCTGGAAATCAAACTTGATGTTGCCGGTGATGTGGGTGCGGCCCGTCGCCGCGCCGATGGACTGGAAGCGCTCGGCGTCCGACTCGCTCTGCGCGGCGATCAGGATCCCGTGCGAGAGCGTCTTGCGAAAGAGCGGCACGAGCCGGCGGTACTTGCCGACCGAACGCGGTGAGATGCGCGCGCTCGCGAGCACGAGCGGCACGCCGCGCCGGCCGCACTCGCCGTACAGGTTGGGCCAGAGCTCGGTTTCGAGGATCATCGCGAGCTTAGGCTGCGCGCGGTCGAAGAATCGCTTGACCGAGCCCGGCAGGTCGAAGGGCACGTAGCGCAGCAGCGCCTGCTCCCCGAACAGCAGGCGCGCGCGCGCAGCTCCTGTCGGCGTCACCGTCGTGAGCAGGATCTTGTAGCCCGGGTGGCGCTTGCGCAGCTGCGCGATGAGCGGCTGCGCGGCCTGCACCTCGCCGACTGAGACCGCATGAATCCAGATCGTCGGGCCGGCGATGGTCGGGCCGAAGCCGAATCGCTCGCGCAGGCTCCCGCGGTAGGTCGGATCGCGCAGGCCCCGCCAGAGCTGCACCAGGACGGCGAAGGGCGCGGCAAGGTAGATCAGTACGTTGTAGAGGTAGTACATCGCGCCTCACGCATCGTGCGCGAGGCGCAGGAGCGCGAAGCCGACTCTCCAGTCGCCTGCATCGCTGCTGATCTTGGCGAGGCTGCGCGCGAGGCGGTCGAGCACGCGTTCGCGCCATGAGCCGGGCTGCCGGAGCCGGCCGCGGTCGAAGTCGAGAACCCAGACCTCGCGATGCTCGCCGAGCATGATGTTGCTCGCGTTGAGGTCGGCGTGCTGCACGCCGGCGTCGTGGAAATGACGAAGGCAACGCCCGATCGCGGCCCAGCGCGCGTCGTCCATCCGGCCGGCCGCCATCATCTCGGACAGCGGTCGGGCGCCCTCGAGGCGCTCGGTGATGAGCTCCGCGCCGTAGGTCAGGAATCCGCGCCGGTAACGCGCCGCGATCGGCGCCGGCACCGGGAGCCCGCGCTCACGCAGCGCAGCGAGCAGGCGCAGCTCGCGGAACGAACGCGTGCGCTCCTCGCCGAGCCACAGGTAGCGGTCACGCGCGAAGCGCGCCGCCATGCCGCCGCGGAGGTACTGGCGCATGACCCAGCGGTGGTCCTCGTTGTCGATGAACTGGATGGACCCGCGGCCGCCCGATAGTTCGGTCAGCGCCCCCTGCGCGTGCCAGTGCGCGGGGTCGAACAGGAGCTCGCCCGGGATGGCGACGCGTTCGGGATCGAAGAGGATCGCGCCGCGGTCGATTGCGAGCCGCTCAAGCATCGTCAGTCAGCGTTTGAGGACGTACTCGGCGCCGCAATACGGGCACTTCGCGAAGCCCGTCGCCTCGATGGGGAGGTAAACGCGAGGGTGGCTGTTCCAGAGCGACATCGAGGGCATCGGGCAGGCGAGCGGCAGGTCCGCCGTCGTCACGTCGTAGCGTTCGCGCGCGTTCGGCGGTTGCAGGTGGCTCTCGGCGCTCATCGCGTGATTATACGGGCGCCGGGTCCTCGCCCGCGACCATCACCCGCTCCCACACGGCCGCGACCTGTGACCGGATCGCCGCGTGTTCCCGCGCGTCAACGACGGCCGGGCGCTGTTCCAGCGACAGGTGGTGCGCCGCCTGCCGGTACGCGCGGTACGCATCCACCAGCCGGTCGATCACGCGGTGATCCACGAGCGCCGCGGAGCCTACGGACTCGAGCTGGCGGATGGTATCGGGGAATTCCGCGAGCGGCGGGTATCGGGCGACGTGCTTGAGGACCCAGTACTGGGCGAGGAATTCGATGTCCGCAATGCCGCCGCGGTCCTGCTTGAGGTCGAACAGCTCATCCCGCTGCCGGGCGTGCTCGCTGCGCATGCGCTCGCGCATGGCGACGATTTCCTCGCGCAGCGTCTCCCGCTTGACCGCCTCGATCAGCACCGAAGTCCGGATGCCTGCGAAGGCGGCGCCGAGGGCGGCGTCCCCGGCGATCCAGCGCGAATGCAGGAGCGCCTGGTGTTCCCAGGTCCAGGCCTCGCGCCGCTGGTAATTCTCGAAGGCGCCGATCTGAGTGAACGCGAGGCCGCCCTTGCCCGAGGGCCGCAGGCGCACGTCCACCTCGTAGAGGCGTCCGGCCGGCGTGTGGACCGTCAGCAGGTGCACGAGGCGCTGGGCGAGCCGCAGGAAGAACACTTCGTTGTCGACGACCTTCGGGCCGGCGGTCTGCTGGCGCTCGCCGGCGGAATCGTGCAGGAACACGAGGTCGAGATCCGAGGCGTAGCCGAGCTCCATGCCGCCGAGCTTGCCGTAGCCCGCGATCCCGACGCGCGCGGTTCGAGGACTCCCGGCATCTTCACAGCGCGGCTCGCCGTATTGCGTGGCGGTATGCCGCCAGGCGAGCGTGAGTGCCTGCTCCAGGATCAGTTCGGCGACGTCCGTCAGCCGGTCGCTCACCTGCATCAGCGGCAGGCGGCCCGTGAGGTCCTGCATCGCGACGCGAAACGTCGCGGCGCGACGGAACTGGCGCAGCGCATCCACGCGCAGTTCCTCGTCGCTGCCCGCATGCTCGAGGCGGGCCGCGAGCTCGGCGGCGAACTGCGCGCGGTCCGGCAGGGACTCTGCGACACGCGCATCGAGCAATTCATCCAGCAGGAGCGGATGCGCGGCGACCTGGCGCGCGAGGTAGTCGCCGAGGTTGCAGATCTCGACGAGCCGTTCGAGCGCCTGGGCATTTTCATTCAGGAGCGCAAGGTACGCCGTTCGCCCGCCGATCGACTCGATGATGCGAAGCAGCCGCGTGAGCACGACCTGGCCTGTACCGGCTGCCCGCTCCTCGATCCTTGCGACGGCAGCGAGGATCCGCGGCAGCAGCGTCGCCAGCCGGCGCCTCCCGAATTCGTCGAGGCGCCGGAAGTAGGCGGACTTTCGCAGTTCGAGCAGCATGCGGGCCGCAACGGCCGGATCGGCGAAGCCGAGGCCCCCGAGGTCTTCCTCCACCTGCAGGGCGGACGGCTCGTCGGCCCACAGGGCTTCGAAGCGCGCGGCGGTCCCGCGTTCAGCAGGACTGCCGCGGCCCAGCACGACGTTGCCGAAGTGGCTCGTGACCCGCCCGCGCTCGGCATCCAGCGCGGCTGCGAAGGCGTTCCAGTCCGGGAAACCCATCGCGACGGCCAGGCGCAGGCGATCCGATTCCTCGATCGGCAGCGCATGCGTCTGGGCATCGTCCACCATCTGGAGGCGGTTCTCTACGCGCCGCAGGAATGTGTAGGCCTGCTGCAACTCGCTGACGGTCTGCGCCGGCAGGAGTTTTGCGCCCGCCAGCCGCGGAAGTGCCGCAAGCAGCGAAGCCGTCTGCAACGCGGGCTCCGTGCCGCCGCGGATGAGCTGTTGCGATTGAACGATGAACTCGATTTCCCGGATTCCGCCCGGCCCGAGCTTGACGTTGTCCGAAAGCTCACGCCTCTCCACTTCGCGCGCGATCATTGCCTTCATGTCGCGCAGGCTCTCGTAGACGCCGAAATCCAGGTAACGGCGGTACACGAACGGCCGCACGGCCTCGTCAAACAGCGCTCGATAGCGCGCGGCGCCCGTGATCGCACGCGCCTTGACCCAGGCATAGCGCTCCCAGTCGCGGCCGTGCTGCTGCAGGTAGTCCTCGAACGCGCCGAAATTCATCGCGAGCGGCCCGGGCTCGCCGAGCGGGCGCAGCCGCATGTCCACGCGGAAGACGATGCCCTCGGCCGTCCGCGCATCCAGCAGCCGGATCAGCGACTGCCCGAGCCGCGTGAAATATTCCTCGTTCGAGACGACGCGGGCGCCGTCCGTCTCTCCCGATTCGGCAAAGAGGAAGATGAGGTCGATGTCGGAGGAGAAATTGAGCTCTCCCCCACCGAGCTTGCCCATGCCGACCACCAGGAGTTCCTGCGCCTCCCCTTTCGCCGAGCGCGGCGTCCCGAAGCGCGCATCGAGGCTTCGCCTCGCGAAGTCGAGCGCGGCGACGATCGCGGCATCCGCGAGGGCGGACAGCTCGCGCAACGTCTCGTCAAGCGGTGACAGTCCCGCGAGGTCGCGCCAGGCGATGCGCACGAGCTCGCGGCGTCGCAGCCGGCGCAGCGCACCCATGAAAGCCGCTTCGTCGGCATCGGCGATGCCTGTTGCGAGCGCGGCGACTTCGCCGGCGCGCCGCGCGCGTTCGAGCTCGCCCGTCGCCGCGAGGCCCGGGAGCAGGCCGGGATCGCGCTGCGCGGCTTCGGCGACAAAGCGGCTGGCCGCGAAGACCGCCGGACGCGCGGCCGCCATGCCAGCCGGCAGGCCTGCGGGGCTCTCGCTCAATCGGTTTTCACGGCGGCAGTCGTAGGGGCGGCAGTCGTGGGGGCAGCAGTCGTAGCAGGCCGCGCCGTCTTCAGCGCCTCGTCCAGCATGCCGATGAGCGCTTCGCGACCGTAGGTATGGTCCTGGCCCTCGTTGAGCTGCACGAGCTCCTGGATCGCCTTGCGAATCGTGATCTCCGCCTCGTGCTGGTCGGGCACGACCATGTAGCGGCGCTTCGGCACCGGCTCGAAGAGCGCCTGCTCGACGGCCAGCGCGACATCGTCCGGTTCCTTGTAGCGCGAGCGATCGGCGAGCTTCGGGTCGCCTCCCGTGCGAGCGGCCGCCGAGACGCCGATCTGCGAGTTGTAATTGCCCGGCTCGATGAGGCTGACGGCAACGCCGAGCGGCTCGACCTGGGCGGCGAGCGAGTCGCCGAACGCCTCCACCGCGTGCTTGCTCATGCTGTACACGCCGAGGTTGCCGGACGAGAGGATCCCCGAGATCGAGCTGATCGTCACGATCCGCCCCTTCGAGGCGGCGATGAGCGGCAGGAAAGCCTTGGTCATGCGGAATGGACCGTAGGCGTTCACGTTCATCACGAAGTCGAAGTCTTCCTCTTTCAGGTCCGCGAACGGCCCTGCGACCGCCACGCCGGCATTGTTGACGAGTCCCCACAGCCCGCGCCCGCCCTGCGTCACGGTCGCGACGGCGGCAGCGATTTCGTCCGGCTTCGTGACGTCGAGGCGCAACGCCTGCACGTTCTTGATGGCGTTGAGCGCCGCGATGTCGGCGTCCTTGCGAGCGCCGGCGTATACGAAGTAGCCGTCGGCCGCGAGGCGATCCGTGATCTTGCGGCCGATGCCCGTGCTCGCGCCGGTCACGAGTATGGCCTTCTGGCCCTCCGTGGCGGGCGCTTCGGCATGCGCGGTCGGGACGGCAAGCGACAGCAGGACCAGGGCCAGGGCTGCAATTCTCATGCGTGTTCTCCGGGGTATCGGGCATTGAGCCGGTTCAAGGCCGGCCGGGCACAGGCTTCGATTGCGCGCCGCAGCTCATCGCTCGCCGCGGCTTGCTTGTCCGCGGCGTCACGCTCGAACTTCGCCGGCCGCCCGACAGGCGCCTTCGAGTTCATGGTGGCGGTCTCCTGCATGCGCGCGCGCAGCGTCGCATCAATCGGCAGCCCGAAGTGCGGCGCAACGGCCTCCCACACTGCCGCCGGCAGTGATTCGTAAACAACCAGCCGGCCGCGCGCGGGATCGAGGCGGGCCGCCGCTTCGCAGAAGGCGCCGAAGAGCCGCGCGACGTGTTCCTCGCGCGAGCGCGAGGCGCTTTCCGGATCGATGTATTTCTGGAACGGCGCGCTGGGACCCTCTGCGTCCCAGATCCAGCCGGCGGGCTGGCCGAGCAGCGACACGGCGACTTCGGCCGGATCGCGCAGGCACAGCACCCAGGGCGTCGTCGGGAACGCCTCGGCGACGAGGTCGGCAAAGAGTGTGTTCCAGCTCGTGAGCTTCAGCACGTAGGGCTTGCGCGCATGGCCGGCAAAGGCGGCCCCGAGCGAGCGCAGGGCGGCGACGAGATCCGGTCGCGACCATTTGTGGGGCGGCAGCAGGATTTCGTTGACCGGAAGCGGTTCGGCATAGACGACGACGCCGACATGCTGCTTGAGCAGTTGCGAGACCAGCGTCGAGCCGCAGCGTGAGACGTGGAAGATGACGCCTGCCGGGCTAGTGCCTGCAGTCCCGCGGCCGAGGTCCTCGCGCGCGATCTGCACCACCGATTCGCGCGCGGGGATGCGCGCGATCGTCTCCTGCATGAAGGGATCCTGCAGATCCGAGGGCCGGATCTCGCGCAGTGAGAAATAGAGGCCCGTGGCGTGCAGGGCCGCGCGCGCCGGCAGCCAGTCGCCTTGCATCGCCTGCATCCGGGAGTCTTCCTCGACAGGAGCGGATGGCCAATGGTAACGTCCGGGCGCCATGGAATTCGCGGAATTTCTCGCGCCGTTCGATGCGGGCACGTTCCGCTCCCAGGTCTTCGGCCAGCGCCCGCTGCATATCGAGCGAAATGGCGCGGGAGCGGCCCTCCTGCCCTGGAAGCGCTTCAACGAAGTGCTCGCGCTCACGCCGTACTGGAACGAGGAATCGCTCAAGGTCTATTTCAAGAGCCGCGCGGCGCTTCGCGAGAATTATTGCGATACCGAGGACCTGCGGCCCGGCGCGAACGCCCCGGTCAACCCGGCGAAGCTGAAGGCGCTCATGGGACTCGGGGCGAGCCTCGTCGCGAACCAGTTCCATCGCGTGAGCCCGGAAGTCGGCGCGGTCGCCGCGCTGCTGGAGCGCGAGTTGGCCTCGCGCGTCGTCGCGAACGTGTATTGCTCGTTCAAGGGCGTCCAGGCATTCCAGACCCATTTCGACCTGCACGACGTCTTTGCCGTGCAGGCCGAGGGCGAAAAGACCTGGCGTGTCTATGAATCCCGCGCCGACGCGCCGGTCAACCCGGTGCCGCCGGGCGACGAGTGGGAGAAGTGGCTCACCGACACGCGCGGCAAGCTGCTGTTCGAGGCGCACATGAAGCCGGGCGACATCCTCTACCTGCCGCGCGGCCAGTACCACGACGCCCTGACCGGCGCACAGGCATCGTTGCACGTGACCTTCGGCGTTTCGCCGGCCCCGGGCCTTGCGGTGTTCAAGCTGCTCGAGAGCGCGCTGACCCGCGAAAGCGAGTTCCGCGCATACCTGCCGGATGCACGCTCCGAACCGCAGCTGCGCGAGCGGCTGGCGAAGCTGGCGGATCGCATCCGCGCGGTGATGACTTCGCCGGCCTTTGCCGTCGACGTGACGAATTTCCAGCGCAACCTCGCGCGCCCGCCTGCCGAGTACGAACTGCCGGCACAGCGCAGTCCTGCCTGGTACTCCGTCGCGCGGCGCGCGCAGGTCCTGCGCCGCGACGGCGGTTACGCGATCGCCTTCGAGGGTGGCGAGATCCCGGTCGGTGCGACCTATCCGACGATCGAGTGGATGCTGAAGCAGCGCATGTTCTCCGTGGACGACGCGCTCGCGCGCCAGCCTGGCGTGGATCGCGCCGCAGTCGCCGCCGATCTCGAGCGCCTCGAGAAAGCGGGCGTCATCGTCGCGACCGAAATGCGGTGATCGGCGCCGACGCGAAGGCGATCGCAGCCGCCCTCCTCGCAACCGCTTGCGCCTGGGCAGCCGACGCGGGCGATGCGCTGCCGCGGACGTCCGCCGTGCCGGGCGGCGTCGTGACGATTCCGATCGACGCGCCCGCCGAGGCCCGTCCGGTGGCGACGCTCGACGGCGCCCGCGTCTTGGTCCTGCGCGAGGACAAACGCTGGCTTGCTGTCGTCGGCATTCCGCTCGACACGAAGCCCGGGCGCAGGGATCTCGTCGTCGGCCAGGGTGGCAAATCGGAGCGCCTCGGGTTCGACGTTGCAGCGAAGACCTACGACGTTCAGAAGCTCACGGTGGCGCCGGGCCAGGTCGATCTCTCGAAGCACGACCTCGAACGCGTCGAGGGCGAGAAGCAGAAGATCCGCGTCGCCCTCAGGACATTTACGGATCGGCCGCCGGCGTCGCTCCGCCTGCTGCCGCCGGTGCCCGGACCGCGCTCGAGTTCCTACGGCCTGCGGCGTTACTTCAATGGCCAGTCGCGCAGCCCGCACACCGGGATGGACATCGCTGCCGCGACCGGCACGCCGATTGCGGCCGCCGCGGCGGGGACGGTCGCCGACGTCGGCGACTATTTCTTCAACGGGAACACCGTCATCCTCAACCACGGCTCGGGGCTCGTCACGATGTACTGCCACCTGAGCCGCATCGACGTGAAGCCGGGCCAGGCCGTCGCTGCGGGCGAGACCATCGGCGCCGTCGGCGCCACGGGTCGCGTCACCGGCGCGCACCTGCACTTCGGCGTGACGCTGAACGGCACGATGGTGGATCCATCGTTGTTCCTGCCGGCAGAGGCCCGGGCGGCGTCGGAATGAATGAGGCCGGGGAGGTGCGACCCATGAACTTCGCTCTCGCACGCGGTTCGACGTTCGGATTCCTCTTTGCGCTCGCCTCCTGCGTCCCCACGGGCGCATCTGCCGTCAAGCCGCCCGAAGACGGCATCTACCTCCCTGCCGCCGCGACCCAGTCCGAATCGGACGAATACACACGCTACGAGCTGCTCGCACCCGACAGCGGCAAGTTCAGGATCACCTACGAGGTCACGGCCACGACCGCCGGAGCCCGGACGTTCTACAACCCCATTCGAAAGGGCAGCACCGCGAGCGACGAGGCCGTGCTCGACGCGATGACCGGCAAGCCGCTGCTCTTCGAGGTCGTCAGCGGCGCCGACGCGCGCACGGATCCCTGGATGCCCGACGCCGACCTCGACACCGATTACATCAAGGTGGCCTTGGCGCGCCCCGTGCCGACGAATGGCCAGGGACGCCTCATCATCCTCAAGACCTACGAGGACAGGAAGAGCTACTACCTCGACGGCAAGACGATCGTGTTCGACCGGCCGCTCGGCATACGTCGGAACAAGGTCTTGCTGCCCGCAGGCTACGAAGTCGTCGGACTCACGGTGCCTTCGCAGATCATCACCGAAGCGGACGGCCGAATCGGCATCAGCTTCGTGAACGGCACCGAAGGCGAGGCGCCGTTGGTGCTCCGCGCGGCCAAAGGCGCGCGGACCGGAGCGGCGGCAGCGCCGAAGGCTGCCGGCAAGCAGCGCAGCTGGGAATCGCCGTTCGAAGGCGAGACCGAGGAGGATCGCCTCTCCGAGCGCGCGCATCAGGATCGCGACATCGTCTACTTCCTGCAGCAGCCTGAGTCGCACTCGTTCGCGCTCTATCACGACTACACCGAGTCGCGTCCGGGCATCAACGGTTACGCCAACGTCGTGCGCAAGGGCAGCACGGCCAGCCAACCGTCGGCGAGCATTCTCGATACCGGCGAGCCACTGGAGGCGAAGGAGATGAGCGGCGCCGAGATGGCCGCGCTCGGGATCAATGCCGGCGAGCCCGTCGATCCCGACGCACGCGTCGTCGTGATTCCCTTCACCCCCGTGCAATCGGGACAGTCGCTTCGGCTCCGGATCGCCGAGACCTACACCGCACCGGCCAGCTACGGGCTGGACGGCGACGAACTGGTGTTCGACCGCAGCCTCGGCAGGCCGCGCAACGCCGTCGTGCTCCCGTCGGGCTGGTACTGCACGTTCAGCTCGATTCCCGCGACGGTGAGCCAGCTCCCGGATGGACGCGTGCGACTCGATTACTGGAACGGCCGGCCCGAGCCGGTGACCGTGCTGCTCAAGGCCCGTCGCCGCGTCGCCCCGTAAAGGCTCGCAGCTTTAGTTGACCGGACGCGCGATCGTCAGCTTGTAGGTCACCGACATGAACGGGATCACGGCACCCGGCTGGCCGACGGCCTTGATCTTCAGTACGTGCGAGCCTGCCGCCAGGTTCGCAGTATCGATGACCGCCCAGGCGCCTCGCGCGCTGTTCGCCCGGTAAACTCCCGGGTCGGACGCATAAAAGCCGGCCGAACCGACGACGAAAGTGAAGAGCGTGCGGTTCGGGCGACGCCTCACGACGCAATGCCCGACGTTGCCGACCTTGTCTCCCGGCGCCGCGGCGATCTCGCAGATGTCATGTGTCGGCTGCAGCCGCCCGTCGAGCTTGATCGTCATGTCTTCCGGCCGGTAGGCGTTCATCACGTCGTTGACGTACGCGATGCAGGATTCATTCGTGTCGAACCCTTCCTCGGGGTAGCAGAAGGTGACAACGATCGGCACCAGCAGCTTGACGCCCTTCGGGACGGTGCAGCTGCGCGTCGTGCGGCCGCCGAAATTGCTGGCGAGATACCAGTAGCCGCCCCGCTGGCCGACGTCGCAGAACTTCCCGGTCGCGTCGATCAGCGGGTTGACGTCGAGCGGAATCGATCCCGCCCACTGCCACCACTGCCGCTGCAAGGAAAAGATCGGATCCGGTTCGCTGGCCGCCGCGTGCTCCGCGCAAAGCCAGGACAGGCACAAGGCGGCGATCGCGCCGAAATTTCGCATGCCAACCATGATGTTCTCCCCTTTGAGCCCCCGAGCGCCCAGCTGCGGAGACGAGTCACTGGATTCTTTCATGGGCGGTTTATGCCTCCGGAGTCCCTGCGTCAACCGTCCATGCCACCCATGCCGCCTCCCGGCATCGGGGGATGGTCCTGCTCCTCCTTCGGATGATGCGTATCCTCGTGGAGCTCGCGCACTGGCCGTCCCCAGCGGTCGACGACCATTTCAACCGGCGGCAAACGTCGCGCCTTGAGCCAGCGTGTGCGCACGCTTGCGCTGCGACCGAGCGCCTCCGTCTCGTCCCGGCTGAGCGCGGGCTGCCAGGAAAGCGTTGTCAGATCGAGCCGTCCGTCGTCGTCCGGCGGCCACTCCAGTTGCCGCAGGCGCAGTGACGCTTGCGGACCGATCGCCTCGGCGTGGAGACCGCCCAGCTTCTGCCGGATGAGCGCGTCGGCCTGAACGGCCAATTTCCGAAGCTCCGGACTCGCGTCCGTCCGCGCGCGAAGCCGGCGTATATCAGGCGCCCTGTCGGCACCGCGGCTGGCGGCCTGTGCTGCCTCTTCCAGCCGCTGCTGCTGCACGAGACATTCCACGAGGCGAAGCCAGGCCTCGCTATCGTCCGGCGTCTCATCAATCGAGCGCATCCGGGCGGCGAGCTCCGCCTCCGCCTTTTCGGGCATCGGCGCGCCGCTCGCCAGGAGAGCATGGCGTCGCTGCGTCCAATGGTTATAGCGGGACAGCAGGCCGGCGACTGCGGTGTGTTCCGCAGCCCTCAGCGCCGGGTGCCATATCTCGAATATGAGGACGATGCGTGCCGCCTCGCTGTCGTTCCAGGCGCGGTGCTCATAGCTGTCGTCGAAGATCATCAGCCGGCCGAACCGCGTCTCGCGCGCTTCGCCGGCCACTGCCACGCCGCAACCGGCGGGGACGATCAGCGGCAAATGGACGGTCAGCCGGTAGTTGGCGAGTCCGAAATGCGGCGGAATCCGGGTGCGTGGCTTCAGGATCGACAGGAACGCTTCGACGGGGGTGGTGCTTCCCAGGGTCACCAGCGGCAGCCGCTCGAGCGCGGCGCGCACCTTGGGAAAGCGGGCGAGCGCGCGCTCATTCGGCAACGCGTCGCTCCAGAAATGAACGGCGCTCCAGTCCTTCCGTCCCGCGAGGCTGCGCCAGGTCTCGCTCAGCTCATGCTCTCCGATGTACGGCAGTCCGTCGGCATCGAGATCGAGAGACCCCGCCACTTCCTTCGCCAGCTCCGGCGCAGCCGCCTGCAGATCCGCCGCCCAGTCGAAGCGTTCGGGTTCAAGCCAGGGCTCATCGGCCAACTGCGGCACGTAGAAGAAGGAGGGCCGTCGGCGCTCCGCCACACCGGGGCCGAAGATCGGCCGCCACACGGCGCGGCTGACACGCGAGAAATCAGCGGCGGGCTCGGCGCGTTTCGCTTCCTCCACCGCATCTGCCCGAAGCTGCGCATAGAAGCTTTCCAGCGCATGCCGCAGCCGCGCCGAACGCTCTGTCATGAAGGCGGCCCCGCCTAACCGGTCAAGCTGCAGCGTTTCGGGCACCGTCGCCTCCAACAGGCTGCCGGCCGCCGCCGCTGCTTCCTGCTGTCCCGCCTTTGCCAGCGCTGCGCCCAGGAACAGCAGCGTTTTCGGTTCCGAGGGCCGGCGACGGTACGCCTGGCGAAAAACGGTGACTGCTTCATCGACGCGCCCCAAGGCCTCGAGCACAACTCCCAGCACCCGACAGGCCTCGAGATCCGCCGGGTCGAGCGCGACGCAACGCCGCATGTAGGCCTCCGCCGCGTTCAGCTCGCCTCTCTCGAAGCAACGGGCGGAAAGGAACTGGAGCGAGGCCAGGGTCGCCGGCGCCCGCGCCAGAACGGCACGATGCATTTCCTCCGCTTCACCGAGCCGCCTCGCCTTCTGCAGGGCGGCCGCCTCGCCAAGCAGTTCATCAACCGATTTCGCCTGCAGCGCTGTTGCCATGACGCTTTATACCGGCGGCGGGGCGCTCGGCAAAGCTTCCCAGGTCGTGACAAAAATGCGCTCCTGGTGACCCAACGAAAAAGGCCCGGGAGTCGCCGACCGGCGACCGCGTCTGTCCTTCGCGCCCCTTGAGGACTTATGTCCCGACACGCATAGCGTGCCTATGGGGGCTGGTAAGATCTCCTAATGACTGGCTGATGCGCTGCGACTTCAGGGGGGTCAAGGCATGTCACTGGCACTCGCTCAGGCGGGGAGACTCGCGCGCGCAGGTTGTGTCCTGCTGTTCGCCGTGCTGCTGCAGGCCTGCGGCGGCGGGGGCGGCGGCAATGGCAGCAGCGACGGGAACGGCACCCGAGCGCGTGTTAGCGCCGATACCACGAACGTCACCTGGGCGGTGGAACCGGGCGACAGCGCGCCTGCGAGCACGGTGAACCTGACGATCACCAATCCCCCCAAGGCGAACCGGCTCTACATGTGCCAGGACTACACCTTGTCAGGCATCACCGGAGTCGATTCCCTGTGGCCAGACTCGACGCAGACCCGGGCCCAGCTGCTCATCGGGTTCAGGTTGCCAGGCAGGCTCCGGGACGGCACGTACGAGGACCAGATTGAAGTCCAGGTCGGGACCGACCGTGACTGCAACCAGCAGATCACGGGCAGTCCGGTGACGATCAACACCCACTACACCGTGAGCGGCGGTCGCGTCGTGACCATCGATCGGGACGCGATCGAGGTCGAGGTCGACGGCACTGACCCGACTCCGAAGCGCGCCAACTTCCGTGTCACCCTCGACGAGAATGCCGAAGGCGGCTTCTATATCGGGACCGAGCAGACGTCGAACGCAGTCTCCACCACGAATATCCTTGCGATATCGCAGTCACAGAAGGACGTCGAGGTCGTCTTCAAGGTCGGCGACGCACTTCCCACCGGCGTGGTCAACGACACGATGACGATCCGCGTCTGCTACGTGGGCACATGCGAACGCGAGGTCCAGGGCAGTCCCTTCACCGTGTCGACGCAGGCCAGGGTGACAGCGCGCGCCGAGCCGGGCGTCACGCCCATGCCGTACCTGAGCCGCGTCGTGCTGCCGCACGACGTGGTCGACGCCGAGTTCGACAGGGCTTCCAACGCCCTCGTGATGGTCAGCCGCATTCCGTCGAACGCGATCTACGTCTACGACGTCGCGACCGGCCTCGAACGCTCGCAGTCGCTGGCTCACCCGCCGATGGCGGTCTCCCTCGCGCCGGACGGTCTCACCGCGGCTGTCGGCCACGACGCATTCGTCAGCATCGTCGCGCTTGCGACGGTCGGCCAGATGGGCGCCGCGGAGCCCGTGCTGCTGGATCTCAGCACCGACGTGTTCGACATCGTGCTCGACGGCAATGGCTTCGTGCATGTCTTCCCCCTCAGCGGCCTGTCGCGGCAGCCGCGATCGATCGAGATCGCGAGCAACACGGAAACGCTTGCGATCGGGTTCACCCGTCCGGACTCGCACGCACGACTGCACCCGGGCGGCCAGTGGATCTACTCGGCGAACAATCACTCTTCCCCGAGCGAAATCGAGAAGCTCGATGTCTCGTCGGGCGTCGCGACAGCCCTGTACGACTCGCCGTACCACGGCGATTACGAAATGTGCGGCAACCTGTGGTTCAGCGAAGACGGTGAAACGATCTACACCGCTTGCGGGAACGCCTTCCGCTCGAGCGCAACCCAGGCGGAGGACATGACCTACATCGGAGGAATGGAACTGACGCCTTCCGATTACACCTACGGCTGGCGGATCCATTCACTCAGCGAGTCCGTTCAGGGCGACGAGATCGCGCTGATCGAGGACGACGACTACGCCTGCGACGTCTGGCCGGGCGAAGCGGGGCCCTGCTACTCGCATTTCGCACTGTACGAGCGCCAGTCGCTCAACAAGCTGGCGACCTATTCGATGGGTCTGGCGACGATCGACGGCTTCGACTATGCCCAGCGGGGCATGTACGTCTTCCACGACGCGACGAACGGGCACAAGTACGTGATCGGCAGGGCCGTGAACAGCCCAGACCCGCTGCAGACCTACTTCCTGAGTGTCGTCGAATAGAGGAGCGAAAAAAAGGCCCGGGAGTCGCTTCCCGGGCCCTTCGTTCGAACCGTAAAGCCTGGCGGCTTTACATGTCCATGCCGCCCATGCCGCCCATGCCGCCGCCGCCCATCGGCGCGTGGTCGTGCTCCTCCTTCGGAG